>JAADGZ010000072.1 GCA_013152045.1 Gammaproteobacteria bacterium | reverse complement strand
GGAAAATTGCAGACTGGTTTCAGGCACGCTATGCGGAGGAACAGCCTATGTTGTCTGGTTTGTTCGATCTTAATCGTTATCGTAATCGCTAGTGGCTGCCGAACCTAATTATAATCTTATTGGTGTAATTTCCTGCCTGCTATGAATGAGAAAATACCCGCACGGCGATGGGTGAGTAATGATTGTCGTATTATCAAGGGTAAAGGAGTTCCCTTTCGATTAGAAGGGATATTGGCCCGGATATTTGGAGCATAAAGTCGGCGGTGTTTTGCAAGTTGCCATTGACGACGGATTTGCTTTTTTTGATCTGCATCAATAACATTGGTCATCATACTCATCATATTGCCCGATTCGGATAAAATGTATCCGTTTTGGCGGACCGATCATTGCGTAAGAAAGTAGTCTTTAAATATAAATATTTAATCCGGGAGCGAGATTCCGGATGATATTATCCCACTACGTCCATACTTTTGGTCAGGCGATGCTGGCCCGTTATGGCGAGCGAGTTCATAAGCTCGCCATCGATGCCGCGTTTACCTGTCCCAATCGTGACGGCAGCAAAGGCATCGGCGGCTGCACCTTCTGTAACAACCAGTCCTTTAGTCCCAACAGCCGCCAGCCAGTGGCGCTGGAAGAGCAGATTGAAGCGGGACGGCGGGTGATTCGCAAGCGTACCGGCGCGCACAAGTATCTGGCTTATTTCCAGGCTTACACCAATACCTATGCCGATGTGGAGGAGCTGCGTGCGCTGTATGATCGTGCCCTGGCGGAAGACGACGTTATCGGTCTGTCCATTGGCACGCGACCGGATTGCGTGCCGGACAAGGTGCTGGATTTATTGCAGGAATATCAGCAGGCCGGACATGAGATCTGGCTGGAACTGGGCTTGCAGTCCAGTTTCAATGACACTCTGGCGCGGGTTAATCGTGGTCATGGCTATGAAGAATATGTGCATGCCGTGAAAGCAGCACGCAGCCGGAAGTTGCAGATCTGCACGCATTTGATCGCTGGCCTGCCCGGCGAGGGCGCCGAGCATGTGCAAATCAGTCTGCAACGGGTACTGGAATTGGGCGTGGACGGATTGAAGATTCATCCCCTGCATGTGGTCAAGGGGACGCAACTTGCCAATGAGTGGCGGCGGAATGAGTTTACCCCGATAGGCCTGCAGGACTATGTTCAGCTGGTGGCGAATATGGTCGAGCAGACCCCGGCTGAAATTATCTATCATCGACTTACCGGTACCGCATCGGAATCCATTTTACTGGCACCCTCCTGGTGTTCGATGAAATGGCGGGTATTAAACGCCATTGCGGCAGAACTGCAGCGGCGCGGAAGTTATCAGGGTATGGCATTTGGAGAACAGGTAAATGGTTGCGGTTAAGAACAAGATTGAACTGGTTTGTCCGGCGGGTAGCTTGCCGGCTTTACGTGCGGCTATCGACAATGGCGCCGATGCGGTGTACATGGGCTTTCGTGATGACACCAATGCGCGTAATTTCCCGGGCCTGAATTTTGATGAGGCCGAGGCGCGCAAGGGCATCGACTATGCGCACGACAAGGGCAGCAAGGTGCTGCTGGCTTTAAACACTTATCCGCAGCCGCAGCATTTTGAGCGCTGGACCCAGGCTCTGGCGCATGCCGACAGCCTGGGTGTGGATGCGGTGATTCTCGCCGATCCCGGACTGATGCAGCATGCCACCGAGCATTTTCCTGATTTACGTCTGCATCTGTCGGTGCAGGGATCGGCCACCAATCTTCACGCCATTGCCTTTTACCATAAACATTTCAATATTCAGCGCGTAGTGTTACCGCGCGTACTCTCCCTGCGCCAGGTGAAAAGCGTGATCGACAACAGTCCGGTCGAAGTAGAAGTATTTGGTTTCGGCAGTCTGTGCGTGATGGTGGAAGGCCGTTGCGCCCTGTCCTCCTATGTCACCGGCGAGTCGCCCAATACCTGTGGCGTCTGTTCACCGGCCAAAGCCGTGCGTTGGGAAGAAACACCGCAGGGACGCCAGTCACGCCTCAACGGTGTGTTAATCGATCGCTACCAGAAAGATGAAGCCGCAGGCTATCCCACCTTGTGCAAGGGACGTTTCAAAGTCAAAGGAGATGATGTCTTTTATGCAATGGAGGAACCCACCAGCCTGAATACGCTGGAGATCCTACCGGAGTTGATGAAAATGGGCATTGCTGCAATCAAGGTGGAAGGCCGCCAGCGCAGCCCGGCCTATGTCAAACAGGTGACCAAGGTGATGCGCGCCGCGCTGGATCACTGCTTGCAAGATCCCGATAATTATTCACCCGCAGCCGACTGGGTCGCCGCACTCGATCACGTTTCCGAAGGGCGCTCGCATACCCTCGGCGCACTGCATCGGCCTTGGCAATAAATAAAGGGACGAGTAGCTAGTGGCTAGGAAAACCGTTTGGTCGCCCTCGCGTGTATAACAAAGTTAGGTAAAAGAATATGAAGTTATCGTTAGGCCCATTGCAATATTTCTGGCCGAAAGAGAAAGTGACAGCGTTTTATAAACAGGTGGAAGGCTGGCCGGTGGACATCGTTTATCTGGGCGAAGTCGTTTGTGCCAAACGGCGTGAACTAAAGCTGGAAGACTGGCTAGAGGTTGCTGAACAGCTCACGGCGGCTGGCAAGGAAGTGGTGCTATCGACCCTGATTCTGCTGGAAGCCGATTCAGAGTTGTCGCGGCTGGAAAAAATTTGTAGCAACGGTCGCTATAGTGTGGAAGCGAACGATATATCGGCGGTGCATTTGCTGGATGGCAAAAACAACTTCGTCGCCGGGCCGCATATTAACAGTTACAACGCCGGAACCCTGAGAGTGCTGCATAGTTGTGGTGCCGAGCGTTGGGTGATGCCCTTTGAGCTGGGGCAATCTACCTTACAACGGCTGGTGGCGGAAAAACCCGCCGCACTTGAAACCGAAGTGCTGGTTTATGGCCGTCTGCCGCTGTCGTTTTCTGCGCGCTGTTTCACCGCCCGCGCCGACAACGTGCCCAAGGATCAATGTGAGTTGCGTTGTATCAGCGACGAGAACGGCCTGCCCCTGCAAACCCAGGAAGGCCAGGAGTTATTCACTGTCAACGGTATCCAGTTGCAGTCCGGTGTGCCCTGTAACCTGCTCGGAGAAATGGACATGTTGATGGACATGGGGGTAGAGGTGGCGCGTTTGTCACCCGAAGCCGGAGCTATGGACGAATTGGTTATTTTATTCCGCGACGTGATTGATCAAAAATATAGCGCGCAGGAAGCCGTAGATATTATGCAGGATCGTTTCGCGCAACAGGAATGGTGTAATGGTTTCTGGCATGAAGAAGCCGGTATGAACTGGAAGGAACATCAGTTAGGAGCTTAATTTAACGAATAGAAAACAATAAAATGGGTGAACGCGATGAAAGGGACATGTCTTTGCGCGGAAGTAGAATTTGAAATTTCTGATAAATTGCCGAATTTATATCAATGCCACTGTTCACTGTGCCAAAAAACAACGGGATCCTCATCCTGTTCTTCCTTTATAACGAGTGTTGAAGGGTTTAAATGGATTAGTGGTAAAGACAAAATATCATCCTACACAAAAGATAACGGATTCAAATCAGATTTTTGCAGTATTTGTGGCAGCCCGGTTCCCAACAGAATGAACATAGGCGATTATATGTGGGTACCCGCCGGATTATTAGAGGCTGATACAGATCGCACCATTGCGGCTCACATACATCTTGATTCCCGTGCGTCGTGGGAAAAAAATGCTAACGATACTAAAAACTATCCCGCCGGCCCAGAGAGTTTTGAAGACTTCGTAAGTCTGCTTCAAGACGTTCAAACTTAATTGTTGTGTCAAAAAAGCCGTAGGTTGGGCAGAGTAAAACGAAGCCCAACACAGGTAATGAAGCTTATCCATGTTGGGTTCCTGACTCAATCACAAGCTGCAACGCTGAGAGCTTGATTTCCTGCAGTAAGACTCACGCTCATTTCACTGTTAAAATAAAATAATGAATATTGTAAAGGCGCGTAATCTGGCCTGCCCTCTCGATGGGCTGCGACTGGAATCTCGGGACAGGCAGCTGTTTTGTAATCAAGGGCATGTCTATGATCTTGCCCGGCAGGGATATGTGAATTTATTGCCCGTGCAGCATAAGCGCACAAAGCATCCCGGCGACAGTAAAGAGATGGTGCTGGCACGCTCCCGATTTTTAAATTCGGGAATATACGAGTCTGTTGCGCATAAGTTGGCTGAAATTACCGGTTCTTATCTTACGCATAGTAAAAATTGCTGTTGCCTGGATGCGGGCTGCGGTGAAGGTTATTATCTTGATTATCTCTTCAACTATCTTCAAGAGGCTAATCATCGTTGCGCCATATCCTTTATTGGTATGGATATTTCGAAATTCGCCATACATGAAGCGGCGAAAAGAAATAAACAGATAAGCTGGGTGGTGGGGACAAACAGGCAGCCTGCTGTCGAAGTCGGCAGCGTGGATATTGTTTTATGTGTATTTGGGTTTCAGAGTTTTGAGGGCTTTAATAAAATATTAAAGTCCGGTGGCAAGATTATTCTTGTCGAACCGGGGGCGGATCATTTAATTGAATTGAGAAAAATAATCTACAGCGAAGTCAAACGAACGCCCCTTCAGGATCTCGACCAACTTGAGGACATGGGGTTTTCAGTACTGGATAGTCAGCCGCTTCAATTTAAAACAGGCACTATCAATAATAAGCAGATCCATGACTTGCTGATTATGACGCCGCATTTTTATCGAGCGACAAAAGAAGGTCGAGAAGCGGCAGCCAACTTAGAGCAGTTAGATTTAACGGTGGATGTTATGTTCAGAATACTGGAGAAAAAGTGAATACAGGAAAGCGGGTTGGTGACAAGTGAGAATCATATTGTCAGCAACCCCTTCTATTGTTTCTTAAGAGTTGACCAGAGCATTCAGATGCCGACCCAGATCCAGACGCTTGAACTGGGCAGCCAGACGGATTCCAATCGCTTCGCCAATGAAGGCCTTGAAGTGGGCTTCTGAATCAAATTCCATCGCATCGATCATGTTTTTCAGATAGAGACCGTCTTCGGTGTTGCCTTCCATGCTTAACTGACGGGCAAAGAACAGGGTATCGGGATCCTCGTTACGGGTCGCGAGCAAGAGAAAGTGATTCAGTTTGCCGCTGATATGTATTTCTGGGGCGCTCTGTAATTGATCGGGCAGAAAGCGGCCGTCCTGAATGCGGAAACGCCAGGTATTGCCAGTGTCGGTGATGGTCAGCCAGAGTCGCTTGCCCTGTAAGTAGTCCAGCTTTGAGCTGAAAGATTGCCCTTTTAAAAGATGGTTGAAGCCGTGGCTAAGCAACCTCGAGTGAACAGCATCCGGAATGCCTCGCAGGGCAAATTTCAATGGCCAGAGGGGAAGTTTCATAGCGTACTAACCGTCAGTAAAATAAATAGGCATCTACCCTAAGGCAGGCACGTGGGCAATCAATTGATCTGGGTCAACATTTATATTTTAACATGAATTAATTTTATTTTTTTACAGCAAGCTTAGAATTGAGGTGGTGACTGAAATTCCTTATATTTTCAGTGACATACGCACCAGTGCTGCGAGAGAGTCAGCCTCCATTTTATCCATCACTCGTGAGCGGTGTACTTCAACGGTTTTGATGCTGATATTCAGGCTAGCGGCAATTTGCTTGTTTGACAAGCCGAGTACAATTTTGTCCATTACTTCTTTTTCCCGCGAAGTCAGTGTTTTGAATCGCTCGCGGAGCATTTCTTGAATGGAGTGTTGTTCCTGCTGGTTTTTGCAGTAGTGTATTGCCATACTGATGCTGTCGAGGATAACTTTGTCATCGAAGGGTTTTTCGACAAAATCAAAAATACCATCCTTTAATGCTTTTACTGCTATGGAAATATCGCCATGGCCGGTAATGATGATCACGGGCATCTGAAAATCCATTTCTGATAGTTTCTGATATAGCTTTAGGCCAGACATGCCTGGCATACGAATATCGGCAATCACACAACCCAGTTTATTGTCCGGTAAGTTCTCTATAAAAGACTCGGCATTTTCAAATGCAACGGCATCGTAGCCGCTGGATTTGACCAGCCAGGTAAGCGAATCTCGCATACCCTTGTCATCATCGATGATATAGATACAGAAATGTTGCTTGTCCATTCAGTTTTCTTATCCTTGTTTTATCGGCAGGGTGAATTGGAATGTGGCACCGGCTTGACTCGAACCGGTTAACAATTCTAGTTTACCGTCATAGTTTTCGATAATGGTTTTACAAATGGACAGGCCGAGTCCAAGACCTTTTGTCTTTGAGGTAAAGAAAGGATCAAATAGTCGGTCCTGGATATCTTCAGCAACACCTGGCCCTGTGTCGCTGATGCTGATCTGGACAAAATCTTCAGACTGGGCATATGCATGTATACGTATCACCTGGTAGTGGCTGTTAGCCTGTTGCATGGATTCGATGGCGTTGAGGATCAGGTTGGTAATGACTTGTTCTATCTGAATAGTATCTGCCCAGACTTGGGGCAGAGCCGGATCACACTCTGTTTCAAAGATCAGTTTGTGGGAGTGGTTGGTGGCATGGATAAAGGCAATGACGCGCTTAATGAGTGCGCCAAGATCGATTTTTTGAATGTGTATATCTTCTTTACGGACGAAAGAGCGCATGCGTTTTATAATTTCGGCAGCGCGTTCTGCCTGGCTAACAATTTGTTCGAAAAGTTCACCGGTCTCTGATACTGACAGGCTGGATTTAGCCAGCTGATTTTTGCCGCCGTTGGCATAGATCAGAATAGCGCCTAATGGCTGGTTGATTTCATGGGCAATGCCCGAAGCCATTTCTCCCAGGGTAGCCATGCGTGTAGAATGGGCAAGTTCGATCTGTTGCTGGCGCAGGTTGGCGTTGGTTTCAGCCAGGCGTTGTTGCGCCAGGGTTTGCTCAGTAATATCCTGTAAAATTCCGTAAACATATTCGGGCCGTCCTGCTTGATCATAAATGACCTCGGCCTGGTGCCAGAGATTGCGTGTTGGTTCATCTTTAATAATCAGGCGGTGCTTGATATCGAATATTGCATGTTCATACAGTGCGCTATTCATTTTTTCTCGAAAGGCGATGCGATCCTGTTGATGTACTCGTTCCAGTAGCCCCTGGAAACTGCGATCTGTTTTATCTTTTCGGCAACCCAGCATGCAGGCCATTTCATCGGAACAGTTGAATTCATTGTTAATAATATCCCATTCCCAGAATCCCAGTTTAGCCATACGTTGTGCCTGGCGTAGTTGCCGCTTGCTTTTGTTGAGTCGTTTACGAACAGTTTCAGCGGCGGCAATAATGGGCTGCAGGTGGGTTAGTGCGATCAATAACAGCAAGGAGGTTATGGTGGCCAGAATTTCAGCAAACAATTGTGGGGAATGGAACTGATGACCACTGAGGTAAAGATAAAACTCACTCAGTTGGCGTATCAGCATAAGAGTGATAGCCAGAACCAAGAGTAACCATGGGCTGCGCCAGGCAGTTATTCGCAGCAGGTAGATGCTCTGAATGACGGCTACTGTCTGCAGTAAAATGGAGCTAATCAATAACGTGCCATACAACATGGGAGTTCTGCTCAGTTTCTTATTTCAGTTTCTATTATCGTTGCATCAGTGTTCGCATCATAGCCCCCTCGCCCTCTGGGAGAGGGTTGGGGCGAGGGGATAAAAAACATCGTTAAACAAAGTTTGTGCATGGTTCTATTTGTTGCAAACTCAGAGGCTCTGGTAATAAAGGTTTTGTGGATGATTGGCCTGGGCGAAAAAAAACCAGCGTTCCATAATCAGGCCGGCATATTGAATCAGAAATGCCAGGATAAGCGTGCTGCTATTGGCCTGTTCAATGCCGGACCAGAGGAACAGCAGGGGCAGGAAAAAAGTCAGCAGCATGAAAACCCATTTAATGGATTTCATGAACAGTCGGCTTTGATGATGGAAAAAGTCGCGAGTATTGACCGAGCCTCCCATGAAGCCCATGGATTTTTGCTGGATCTGGTTATGACGTATGCCGATAGCCGTCTGCATGCTGGATTTGTATTTAATCCGGGCGTTGCGTAGCAGGGCTGCGCTACGGGTGAGCAGGGCGGCAAGTGTGATAATCGTCGCCCAGATGCCATAGAACTTTACTAGACCCGGTGCGTTATAGGAGGAAAAAGCGGTAGCTAGTACAAAGCCAGAGGCGCTGCCTAGCAGCAGGTAGTTAATCACGGTGAGCGGTGTGGCCCATTCCTGCAAAAATTTGATAGCAGCGTAAATCATGCCGGTACAAAGAAACAGGGCCAAGGTAGCAATGAGGCCTAGACCGCCGACGATAAGGGTCAGTTGCAGATGGGCGCCTGTCTTGCTGGTAAAGAGCATGGTATCCCAGCCAAAGTAATGCATCAGGCTGTAAAGACAAACTAGAAACATGACCAAAGGCAAGATGATAACCTCGCGTGAGAGCCATGATGTGCGCCATTTTGTTGCTGCGCGCCAGGCGCGTTCCGGGTGGCCAAGATGGAACAGTGAGGCGATCAAACCAGCAAATAGAAAAGCCAGTGCCAGCATCGAACCCATAGCGTAAAACTGAATACTGTCCTCGCTAGGCAAAAGCTCAACTGCGGAATAACTCTGGCCGGTAAAAATAGCCAAGAATAAACCCTGACCGACACCGATCAGAGTGGTTAAAAAAACAACTGAAAATGCAGGATGCATAATGTGCCTCTTAAGCTAAATTTATGTTTTTAACGCAGAGGACGCCAAGACGCAGAGATTTTTTATGATTTTTCTCCGCGTCTCTGCGTCCTCTGCGTTAATTAATAACTATATCTATTACCATGAAGTTGAGTCGTCGAGTGTTGGCGCATCGATCGGCTCGGCATGATCGCGTTGTTCTTTCTTCAGCGGATTATCCGCTCGCACCAGCTCATCCTTATGAATATGTTTGCGCATTTTGCGTCGCGGCAAGTAATGGTTCGAGGGCCGGGTGCCCCATTCCGGCATCAGCGCATAACCACCTTCTTCACGGATAGCGATGGAAACTTCCGACTGCGGATCATGGACGTCGCCAAATAGGCGTGCGCTGGTGGGGCAGGCCATGACGCAGGCGGGTTTGCGTTCAGCTTTAGGCAGTGATTCATCGTAAATCCGATCCACACAAAGGGTGCATTTTTTCATGACTTTCTCGTGCTCATCGATTTCACGCACGCCATAAGGGCAGGCCCAGGAGCAGTAACGGCAGCCAATACACTTGTCATAGTCCACCAGTACGATGCCGTCGTTCTCACGTTTATAGCTGGCACCGGTGGGACAGACCGGCACGCAGGGTGGATCCTCGCAGTGCAGGCAGCTTTTTGGAAAGTGAACGGTTTCAGTATAGGGAAATTCACCAATCTCGTAAGTCTGTACGCGGTTGAAAAATGTACCCGTCGGATCTGCGCCGTAAGGATTATCGTCACACATGGTCCCCGCCGGGCCAGAGGTGTTCCATTCCTTGCAGGAGATTACGCAGGCGTGACAGCCGACGCAAACGTTGAGATCGATAACTAATGCCAGTTGTGTCATAGATGTTTCCAGTCAATTCATTGCAGGTGTCATCATGCAATTTTGCATTTCCATAAATAAACGCGGAGGACGCAAAGGCGCAGAGACGCAAAGATTTTTATGATTTTTCTCTGCGCCTTTGCGACTCCGCGTTCTCTGCGTTATGTACACAAAACTTTCATTTTCCTCGGGTAAACCTGCCCGCAAAGTAAGCCTGCCATTTACGCCGTATGCCGGTGCCGGGTGCGGCGGGCATGGGCTTGAACTGTGGCCAGCTCACTTTTTCTTCATCATCATCAGCCTTGTAGACGCGTACGCGTACGTCATACCAGCCAGCCTGTCCGGAGACTGGATCGGAGTTCGATAGATGTTCACCGTCTTCGTTAGCGGGCAGTTCTTCTGAAATCAGGTG
>JAADGZ010000220.1 GCA_013152045.1 Gammaproteobacteria bacterium | reverse complement strand
GATATGGCGATTATTTTTTTAAAAAAACCTGCACCTTTGCGCCCTCTGAATTTGTGTTGTAACGAGATATAGAAAATAACCAATTTCAATTCCACACTATAATTACAGGCTTTTTGTTGCGTTTCTGTTTTTTATTTTCGCGTCGACACCATTCAGCTTGCACTCTAAAGTTAATCTAGTTTCTGACGACAAAGGCAATCTAGCCCGCAGGAAAACAGCGGAACAACTACGATAACAACAAAGCGAAATATAAAAACATTAATTGTAAAGGAGCACAATCATGTTGCCAAATACGCTGCACCATTCACTTATTAAACCACTTATTAAAAAAGCCATCATACTACCTCTTGTTATTCCCTTTGCGACAGGCACTGCCCTGGCTGAAGACTGGACCCACAAAGTCAGACTCAACGGCTTTTCCGATGCCATTTATCAGGCCACGGATGATTCCATCCCGATTCACGGCGCCTCCAGCGAGGGTGGAATTGATAACCGCGGCAGTTTTGCCGGTACTCAATTTGGTTTCAATATTACCGCTAACATCAATGACCGGATCACGCTCTATAGCCAGATATCGGCTTCCCACGAGAGTAAGTTCGTCATGCATCTTGACTGGGGCTTTATGGGGATTGAGGTGAACGATGAGTTTACCCTGCGCGCTGGTAATATTAAATTCCCGGTCGGCCTGGTCAATGAATACGTCGATGTAGGCTATCTCTATCCCTGGTTGCGGGCGCCACAATCGATTTATTCCGAGATAGTGCCCAACGGCCCGCAGGTGACACGCGATGGGTATTCCGGTGCCAGCCTGCTGTTCAGTAACAGCATCGGCGACTGGACCCTGGGTGCGGATCTGTTTGGCGGTGAAGTCAAGATGGAAACAGCCGATGTGCGCAAAACCCAGGGGCTGACGCTCAGGGCGGACTGGAATGATGAGGTGCTGTTTCAACTCTCCAGCTATAACGGGCTGATGGACAACGCAACGCCGGTAACAATGAACAACCAGAAGCATGAAGTCACCACCTTTGGCGTCAAGGCAGATGTCAATAATATTGTACTTTATTCCGAATATGCGGATGTCACCATGGGTACCCTGGCGGCCATGCAAGCCAAAACCTGGTATGCCTCGCTGGGCTACCGCATCGGCAGATGGTTACCCATTATTACTTATCAAAATTTTGAACAGGGAGCAGACGCCAGCCAGCAGCAAACCTTCTCCACCTTGGGCTTCCGTTATGAGCTAATGCGCAATACGGCCCTGAAGATGGAATTTACCCGCATCAAGACCAAGGCAGGGAAGGGCATGTTTGAAAGTACCCCGACCGATAATAGTACCAACCAGTTTGGTCTTGGCCTCAGCGTGATGTTCTAACAGGAGAATAACCATGAAAAATGTGTATTTAAAAATAAGACTGGTGCCGGTGATTATTCTGTTTGGGCTGTTCAGCTTCACTGCCACCGCTGTTGCTGATATTGCCGTCATCGTCAACTCGGCGAGTGGAATCAGCAGTCTCTCGGCCAGCAAGGCCAAAAAAATATTTTTGGGTAAAACTAAAAAACTGCCTAACGGCAAGACCGCCCAGCCGGTGGAACAGGCCGAAGACAGTACGGTACGCGCCGCCTTCAACGACAAGGTGCTGGGCAAATCCGACAGCCAGTACAAAGCTTACTGGTCGAAGATCATTTTCTCCGGCAAAGGCAGCCCACCCCAGTCAGCTACTGATGATGCCGCCGTCAAGGCCTTTGTCGCCAGTCATGTCAATGCCATTGGCTACATCGACAGTGGCGCAGCAGATACTTCGGTCACCGTTGTGTTAACCGTTAAATAAAAATAACGAGCAATAAAGTGACCCGCCACCCGTCACTTTATTGCTCGTCCCTCGCCCCAGGCCCCTCTTTTGTAGTAACATCCTGCTCCGTATTCTATTCCCGTTCCACCCCTGACGATAAACAAAGACACGATATTGAAACAGCAAATCAAAACCTTGCTCCAGCAGGCGCTGGATAGCCTCAAACAGGCAGGCAGCTTGCCCGCCGATGCCAACCCAATGATTCAGATTGAACGCAGTCGTGATCCCGCGCATGGCGACTTGGCCAGCAATCTGGCCATGATGCTGGCCAAGGCAGCACGCAGAAAACCGCGTGATATTGCCGATGATCTGGTCGCTGCGTTGCCAGCCTCCGAGAGTGTGGTTAAAGTCGAGATCGCCGGACCGGGTTTTATCAATTTTCACTTAAGCGAACAGGCTTTCCAGGCCGTGGTGCCGACTATTCTTGCGGCAGAAAAAGATTATGGCCGCAGTGATCTCGGCGCAGGGAAACGGGTACAGGTAGAGTTTGTTTCCGCCAACCCAACCGGCCCCCTACACGTTGGCCATGGCCGTGGCGCCGCCTATGGCGCAACTGTAGCGGATTTGCTGGATGCCATGGGCTTCGAGGTTCACCGCGAATATTACGTCAACGATGCAGGGCGGCAGATGGATATTCTCGCCGCCAGCGTCTGGCTGCGCTACCTGGAACTGGCGGGAGAAGAACCGCCGTTCCCGGTCAACGGCTATAAAGGTGACTATGTCTGGGACGTGGCAGCCAAACTACATCGCGAGAATGGTGAGCGTTTCCATCATACCTGGAACAAAATTTCCGCGGCGCTGCCAGCGGATGAAACCGAGGGTGGCGACAAGGAAAAATATATCGATGCGCTTATCACCCAGGCTAAAGCCCTGCTCGGCGCAGAAAACTATCGTTTGGTCTTCGATACCGGGCTGAATTACATTCTTTCAGACATTCGTGACGACCTGTCGCACTTTAATGTCAATTATGAAAAATGGTTCTCCGAACGCTCGTTGACCGAGAGCGGCGCAGTCGAAAACGCGGTGGAACGGCTGGAAAAAAGCGGCCATGTGTATGAGAAAGACGGTGCAAAATGGTTTCGCTCCTCCGATTTTGGCGATGAAAAGGATCGGGTGCTGGTACGCGACAATGGCCAGAGCACTTATTTTGCCTCCGATATTGCCTATCACATGAACAAACTGGAACGCGGCTTTGAGCGGGTCATCGATATCTGGGGCGCCGATCACCACGGTTATGTGCCACGGGTGAAAGCCGCCATGCAGGCGGTGGGCGATGATCCCGACAAACTGGACGTGCTGCTGGTGCAGTTCGCGGTGCTTTACCGCGGTGGCGAAAAAATGCAAATGTCCACCCGCTCGGGTCAGTTCGTCACCCTGCGCCAGTTGCGTAAAGAAATCGGCAGCGATGCCGCACGGTTTTTCTACGTCCTGCGCAAGTGTGAACAGCATATGGACTTCGATCTGGATCTGGCCAAGTCCCGTTCCAATGACAACCCGCTGTATTACATACAGTACGCACATGCGCGAGTCTGTAGCGTGTTTCGTCAGCTTGAAGAAAAGAAACTGTCTTATGATCAGACCAGCGGCCTGCAACAACTAAGCAAGCTTACGGAAAAACACGAGCAGGCCCTGCTCTCAAGTTTGAGTCGTTATCCGGAGGTACTGGAAGCCGCTGCGCTGAATCACGAACCGCACCAGCTCGCACATTACCTGCGGGAACTGGCTAACGATTATCACACCTACTACAACGCCCACCAGTTCCTGGTAGATGACAGCGATCTGCGTCAGGCACGCCTGACCCTAATCCTGTCGGTAAAACAGGTCATCGCCAATGGCCTGGAACTGCTGGGTGTATCGGCACCAGAAAGCATGTAGGTACGGCTGAAGCCGTACCTCCTCCCCCACAGAAACGATTGAAACCACACCTACACGGTGCGTTTTTTGCGCGCCAGTTGAAATAGTCCCAGCAAGCCCGAAGCAAACAACCAGATACTGGCTGGTACGGGCACGGGTGACACCTTGAAGGTTCTATCGTTTGTAAAAAGATCGAAGAAATCACTATACTGCAGCAGACTCACACGCGCATCAGCCGGATTAAAATTGGCGCTACCGGTACTGTAATCCAGACCAACCAGATTCAGCGACACATTGATTCCACATTCAACGCAGGTAAAAATCCCGTCAATGATCCTCAGACTACCGTTAGTGATTACGGCTGCGCCCGAACCATTATCGCCGGAGTTATAATAGCTCGCACCCCCGCTCATGGCATCGAGTGCCGACATCGAAAATACAAAGGTCGAATCTAGCGTCGGATTTGCACCGTCTGGATCAGGATTAATATGATCTGTATAGATATTGAATAAATTCGGCCCGCCCAGATCCAGTAGCTTCGGTGCCTCCATCCAGATATTGCCGGTATAGGGAGTAACCGTTGTCGTATCTACCCCGCTATAATTGTCCCAGTAAGTACTGGCGGATGGCGCATAAAGATTGTAGCGCAGCAACCAGGACTGCGTCAGCATTCCTGTGCCAACATCATAGCGGGTTAATTCTACTGCCGTCATGCCAGGTAAATCGAGATGCGTGGCTATATCGGCAATACAGTTCCCGCTAGCCTCACAGCCCTGGATAGCTGCAGGTAAACCGGCTGATCCCAGCACCGCAGCCTGTACCGAAATGGATGCCAGTAATGAAGATGAGAGCACCAACGCGCCGGTATACAGATTGAGTTTTATATTCATCTTTGCTTTCCCTTTTTTTATTTTTCCCACGAAAAAGTTAACACGTTTTCTCTGTCTCTTTCGTGACAATATTCGCGGTATCCGTGCATCCGATGTTACCATGCGCCATTATCTTCAGATTGCGCCTCACTATGCCCAAAGATTACGCTAAAACTCCCAAGCCTGAAAACGGCCGCGCCTTGCCCGGCTGGGTCTGGATGCTCGCTGGCCTCATCGTTGGCCTATTCATTGCCCTGCTGATTTATATCAACAACAATACCGCGAAGGATCATAAAACCAATTTTTCCACCACCCTTAACCGGATGTTCGACGAGGGCGTTAAAGCCACCCGAGCGGCGAAAGAAAAAACCAAAGCCAAGGTCGTCAAAGCTATCCGCGAAACCCAGCCAAAGTTTGACTTCTACACTATTCTGCCAGAGCTGGAAGTCGCCATTCCTGAAGAGGAATTGATTAAGAAAGCCCGCTCGAGCAAAAAAAAATCCAGCAGGGAAAGTGTCGACCGCTATATTCTGCAGGCTGGTTCCTTTCGTAACCCAGCCCAGGCCGATCGGCTAAAAGCGCAACTAGCGATGCAAGGTATCGTTGCCAATATTCAGCCGGTGAAAATTAATGATCAGGATACCTGGTATCGGGTTCGTATCGGTCCCCTGCATGATATCGCCAGCCTCAATCGTACGCGCAAACGCCTGCGAGAAAACAATATCGCCTCGATTGTGGTCAAGGAAAAAAAATAATCACCACCAGACGACAAAAACCAGCCGCCAAACCTTATCGATTCTGCTAAAGCTGGCTGAAAATACTGCGGCCCTGAGCCAGGAAAGAATATTCGCCCATCTATAATGTGTTTATAGCAGGCAATATTTTGGATTATAAAGAAACATACTTCAGATTGCTGGATGCAATCTGATGCTAACGTGGATTCTGCTTTTTATTGACTAATTCAGATTACTGCTTAACTGCAAACCCGAGCTTATATCTTCATTCAATACCGGACGATCCGGCATTGCATACAGTATCAGACCAAGACAAGAAATCAGAAAACCCAGCAGAACATACTTTTTTAGTGATTCGATCATTTTTATGCTCCTTTCCGCTTCACTGCTTATCCTCCCCTCCATTGTCTTTTAAACAAGGAGAGGGGGGTAAATAAAGTACGCCTGTTAACAACAGGCGTCTATAAGACTTTGGATATAATCGACAGGCACATCCACTTCAAATCTTGCTAGAGTGTAGTACCAGTTTTTGACGAAATTGTGTCAACAGTCTTAGAACAGGATTATTTTTTAACCCTACAATACAATCAAGAATTCTAGATTAAGATAAGTTTCTCGCGGTTTGCTGGCCGGCCCCATGACAATGTTGATTGAAGAGCAATCTTCAGCGATAACCACTAGCTAAAGTTATAGTGCTTTACCACATCTTCCGTAATTTTCCAGCGACAGCGCATACCCGCCGGGAAAATAACCAAATCACCTTCCCCCATTTCCACCGGTTCACCGCCTTCCGGCGTGACAATGGCATGACCATCGACAAAATAACAAGTCTCGGTTTTATCATAAGTCCAGTCAAACTCGGACACGCCTTTGCTCCATTCCGGCCAGTCATATACGCCCATTACTTCCAATTTGGCCGGTGAGGCCAGTTGTTCTACCGATATCTGTGTCATCAATTCACCCTGAGGATTAATTCTGTAAATAGCTATAACCTGTCACACCTGACAACAGTGTTTCCAGACATTCCTGCTTTTCCTGCAGGCTCAAATCAGCAGCGGCTATTTTAGCATGATAGTTCTGTATCAGATCATCGGGATCAAAATGCACATAGCGCAGCAGATCATCGACCCGATCACCATCACAGGGCTGATCCAAACGATAGCCTTCTTCGCTTAACCTAATGTGCAGGGAATCGGTATCACCGAACAGATTATGCATGTCACCGAGGATCTCCTGATAGGCACCCACCAGAAAAATTCCCAGCAGATAGGGCTCACCAGCCTTCCATTCATGCAGGGATAGGCTTGCCTCAACGCCTTCCGCCTCGACGTACTCATTGATACGACCATCCGAGTCACAGGTAATATCTTCAATCACTCCCCGGCGAGAGGGTTTTTCCTGGAGACGGTGCAACGGCATGATGGGAAAAATCTGATCAATGCCCCAGGCATCAGGAATCGACTGGAACAAAGAAAAATTGCAGAAATACTTGTCCGCCAGCTTTTCATTCAGCGCATCCAGCACTTCCCGATGGCTGCGCTGCAACGGATTCAAGCGATCTCTGATATGCCGACAACAGGCAAAATACAGGGCCTCGGCCGCTGCTCGTTGACTCAGGTCGAGCATACCGTGGGTATACAGCGTCTGTGCTTCCCCCTGCCAGTAACGCAAATCATGCCATGCCTCGATGGCTGCGTGACTGCTGACATCGCCTGCCGCCAGCAAGGCCTGCAGCCGCCCGAGTTCCTGCAATGCCGTCGGCAGCTCCGTGTTGATATCCGCCAGCGCATTCTCTGCCGGTACCTGTTCGGTATTAATAACATTGGTTACCAATAGGGCATGGTGTGCGGTCATGGCGCGACCTGATTCAGTCATAATTTGCGGATGCGGCAGATCCTGCTGCTGACAGATATCCTTCAAGGCATGCACAATGTGGCGAGCATAACTGTCAAGGCTGTAATTCATGGAACAGGCGCGACGGGAATGACTACCCTCGTAGTCCACCCCCAGGCCGCCACCGACATCCACACAATCAATAGCGGCTCCCAGGCGGTGCAGCTCGGCATAATAACGCGCACACTCCTGCATGCCACACTGGATATCACGAATATTTGCCAGCTGTGAACCGAGATGAAAATGCAGCATCTGCAAATAGCCCAGTTTGCCTGCCTCGCGTAGCCGTGCCACCATGCTCAACACTTGGGCGGCCGACAAGCCAAATTTGGATTTCTCTCCACCGGTGTTCTGCCACTTACCTTCGCCAATGGAGGCCAGACGCACGCGCAGCCCCAAGCGTGGCTGAACCTGCAACGCAGAAGCTTGTTCCAGCACCTGTTCCAACTCAGAAAGTTTTTCAATCACCAGGTAGATCCGCTGACCCAGCTTCTGTCCCGTCAGCGCCAGACGGATGTATTCCCGATCCTTGTAACCGTTACAAACGATAGTTTGATCGAGCTGCGCTGAAACCCCCAGTACCGCCATCAACTCCGACTTACTACCCGCTTCCAGCCCCACCGGCTCTGTGCTGGCCAGCAATTCACTCACCACACTATGCTGTTGATTGACCTTGATCGGATATACTGCCGTATAGCCTCCATGGTAGATCTCGGACTGCATGGCACGAGAAAAAGCCTGCGCCAGGCTATGCACCCGATGCCGCAGAATGTCGCTAAAACGCAGCAACAGGGGCAGCCGATGACCTTCGTCCAGGGCCGCTTGCACAACCTCATAGACATCAATACTGCGCTGCGGCTCCTGCGTCGGGTAGACCTGCAAATGCCCGCGCCCATTAATGCCAAAATAACCCGCGCCCCAGTTATCAACGTTATAGAGAGCCTGTGATTTTTTTATATTCCAGTTTTTCATAGGCAGAAGATACAAGATACAGGGGAAAAGATACAAGGTAAGGGTGTATATCGGCTTGTATCTTTTCCCCTGTATCTTGTATCTTTCCCCTTTCACTTTAATCTGGAAATTTTATGCCGTTTGATACCCAAAACTGGTTCACCGAAGCTATCGATGAAACCGGCACCGCTTTTTCACTCAAGCTGAAAACCAAACTGCACGAAGAACAAACGCCGTATCAAAAAATTGAGATCTTCGACACCCAGACCTTTGGTAAATTGATGGTCATCGACGGCTGCACCATGGTCTCGAGCCGGGATAATTTTCTTTACCATGAAATGATGGCCCACCCCGCGCTGTTCACCCATCCAGCACCTCAGCGCGTGCTGATTATCGGCGGCGGCGACTGCGGCACCCTGCGCGAAGTATTGAAACACCCATGGGTAAAACAGGCCTGTCAGGTGGACATCGACGAGCGCGTCACCCGCCTGTCGGAAAAATATTTCCCTGAACTGTGTGAATCGAATCAGGATCCGCGCGCCGAACTGCATTTCAGCGATGGCATCAAATGGCTACAGGAAACCGCTCCTGACAGCCTGGATGTGATCATCGTTGATAGCACCGATCCTGTCGGCCCAGGGGAAGTCTTGTTTAGCGAAGAGTTTTATCGTCACTGCCGCCGTGCCTTGAACCACGATGGTATTCTGGTGCAACAAAGCGAATCGCCCCTGCTGCATCAAGATATTTTGCTAAACATGTACCAGCGCATGCAGGCTGCAGGCTTTAGTCACCAGGCCACGCTGAATTTCCCGCAACCGATTTATCCCTCGGGCTGGTGGAGCGCCACCCTCGCAGGGAATACAAAACTTCAGCATTTTCGGGAACAGGATGTACAGCAGAAAACTTTTGATTGTCAGTATTACAATGCGGACATTCACAAAGGCGCACTGGCGGTACCGGAGTTTATGAAAAAGACATTTACATTATCTGATTGATGGGTTTCGTTTCGCTCTACCCATCCTACGAGAGAAAAAGAGTAGGATGGGTAGAGCAACGCACGAAGTCCAGAGGGGAAACCCATCATAATAAAATTAGTTCCCTACCCCTGTATCTTTTCCCTTGTATCCGCCTAATGACACCATTCCTTGATCTTGCTTTTTAGATTGGCCTCGGCGCGACTGCGCTGGGCATCGGATAGATAGCGTCGTTTGCCCGTTTCATCCAGATTGTAAAGCACGGTAGCCCGCTGATAGTTTTTAAGTTTATCCCGGGCAAGAACGCAATTATGTCGACGGCGTGCTTCCTGCTGATTTTTTTTTGCTTTAGCTTGCTTGCGCAGCTTACGTTCTTCATCAAAGGCGCGCAGTAGATTATCGCGTTTCTGTCTGCGTTGCTCTGGACTCGCCACTGCCGCCTGCGGCGCATGCCGAGGTAAACGAATTTCCTGTGCCGCACGCTGCCTGTCCGGCGCCTGCTCGCTATAATGTACCTGGCCGTTGTCATCGACCCATTTGTAGATTTGTGCCTGCGCTACCGATAGACCCAGGAATAACAGCCCACAAGCATAAAGTAATCTTTTTTTCATTATCGCTCCCTGATATAAAACCGTTTTTATTTTACCCCGGAATTCGACAGCCGATAAAGGCTCAGACGTTGACGTCCGTCGAACAGGCGACGCGCGCCCAGCCAGGTCGCAATCACGGTCGCAAACCCAGTGCCCGAGGCAATCATGAACATGATCAGGATCTGGTACTTGACTGCCTCCAGGGGCGGCGTACCGGAAAGAATCTGACCAGTCATCATGCCCGGCAGACTGACGATGCCGGCCGCAGCCATCG
>JAADGZ010000265.1 GCA_013152045.1 Gammaproteobacteria bacterium | reverse complement strand
GTAGAAAAACAAATCAGTGAAACCCTGGTCGCTTATGGCGTTCTGGATCCTGATCCGGCTCAGCTATTAAGTCTATCTCTGGCCCATGCAGGACGGGTTAATCGCGTCTGGGTGCATCTGGGACAGCGGGTAAAAAAAGGCAGCCCACTCCTGCAACTGATTAGCGCCCCAGACGCGCGCAGACAATATCTACAGGCGCAAAGTGCGCTGGATTTTGCACGCCGAGAGCTTGCACGCAAGCAACGCCTGCTAAGCGAACAGCTCGCGACCAAGACACAGCTTGACGCGGCGCATAAAGCCTTGCGCGATGCCAAAGCCTCGCTCAATGCTCTGCATAAACGCGGCCTGAATCGCAGCGAAGAAATCCTCTATGCACCGATGGACGGTATCATTACGCAACTCGATGTCACCCAGGGGCAACGCCTGCAGGCTAATGCCAGGGCCATGCTTATCGCCGCAGAAAAACATCTCATTGCCCGCCTGGGAGTCGAGCCCGAAGATCTCGCTCGCCTGATCCCCGGCACGCCTGTCACGATCAGCCTGGTCTTCATGCCCGAAGTAAAAGTAGAAAGCCGAATCAGTGAGCTGCACGCCATGCTCAATCCGCGCACCCACCTGGTAGCAGTACTGGCGCCCATTCCGAACTCACCGATCGATCACTGGCCACTCGGCAGCCGCATAATAGGACGAATTCATCTGCCCCCTCATTCGGCCCTGGTGGTACCCCGCAGTGCCGTATTAAACGATAAGCAGGGTGCTTTTGTTTACACCATCAGACAGGGCAAAGCGCAAAGAATAAACCTGCAAACAGATCTGCAACAGGCGGATGCGATCGAGATTATAAGTTCGTTAAAAGCGGGCGATAACGTTATTAGCATGGGTAATTACGAACTGCGTAACGGCATGGCCATCAGGGAAACCCACGAATGAATATGGCGCACTGGGCTGCCATCCACCGCCGCTCGATCCTGTTTCTGGCGGCCATGCTGGCACTGGGAGGCATCGCAGCAGGCTTGAACCTGCCGGTCGCCCTGTTTCCCTATGTCAGTTTCCCGCGCATCGTGGTGTCACTGCAGACCGGCGATCGTCCGGCGGATCAAATGGTCATTGCGGTAACAAGGCCGGTGGAACAGGCGGTACGCGCCGTTCCCGGTGTGGCCAACCTGCGTTCAACCACCAGTCGCGGCAGCGCCGAGTTGTCCATCAACTTCCAGTGGGGCGATGACATGATCGCGGCTATGTTACAGGTGGAATCGGCTATTAATCAGATCTTGCCCAGCTTGCCGCCGGGTACACGTTTCAACATCCGGCGCATGGATCCCAGCGTGTTTCCGGTCGCCGCCTATAGCCTGACCTCGGATACAGAATCTCTGGTGCAACTACGCGACCTGGCGCAATATCAATTGTTGCCTCTGTTGTCATCGGTCAATGGCGTAGCCAAAGTGATCGTGATGGGCGGCAAGCAAGCAGAGTACCGGGTTGAAATCGATCCGGACAAGCTTGCCGCCTACGACCTGAGTTTCGATGACGTTGCCCAATCCCTGTCCGCCAGCAACGTACTGCAGGCAGTCGGACGTCTTGAAGATCATTACAAACTCTACCTGCTGCTGTCTGATACCCGCATCCATTCGCTGCAAACTATCAAAAATACCGTGCTGCGCAGCGGAGCCGACGGCCTGGTACGATTGGAAGATATCGCACGCATTTATCCGGCCACCGTTCCCCAATGGCTGCGGGTTAGCGCCGACGGCCACGCTGCAGTTCTGCTGCAAATCTACCAACAACCCGGTGGCAATACCGTGCAGATCGTGCGTGATATCCAGCAACGATTGAAGGACTATGACAAAAAGTTACCCGCTGCTGTACGCATTGCTAACTGGTATGACCAAAGCCGACTGATTACCGAATCGGCGAAAAGTGTACGCGATGCCATTGCTATCGGTGTGTTACTGGCTGCGCTCATTTTGTTACTTTTCCTGCGCAATCTAAAAATCACCCTGGCAGTGATCCTGTTCGTGCCCGCCGTTCTGGCCAGCACCATTTTATTACTCTATGTCCTGCATATGAGTTTCAATATTATGACCCTGGGCGGTATGGCCGCAGCCGTGGGCCTAATTGTCGATGATGCCATTGTCATGCTTGAACAGATCATTCATCACCTGCGCAAACGTCATCAGGATATCAGTCTGAGCATACGCCAGGCCGCCATCGAGTTCAGCTCGCCACTGGCGGGTTCCTCCGCCGCCACCATTATTATCTTTGTCCCTCTGGCCTTTCTCAGTGGTGTCAGCGGCGCCTTCTTCAAAGCCCTTTCACTCACCATGGCCAGCAGCCTGTTTATTTCCTTTCTGCTGGCCTGGCTGGCGCTACCCTTACTGGCAGAACACCTGTTACATCAGAAAGATGCCGAAAAAGAAGATACCGGCCCCGTATTCCGATGGCTGCAAAACCGTTACCGGCAAGGGATGCAAGGCATCATGCAGGCACCCTGGTTGCTGCTCGCCGGACTCGCCCCCCTGTGTCTGCTCGGTCTGTTCGCCTACCAACAGGTCGGCTCCGGCTTCATGCCACGCATGGATGAAGGCGGTTTTATCCTGGATTACCGCTCGCCGGCGAGCACCTCACTGAGCGAAACCGACCGCCTGCTACGTCAGGTAGAAACCATCCTGCGCAGCAACCCGGCGGTGGACACTTATTCCCGACGCACCGGTGCGCAACTCGGTGGCGGCCTCACCGAGGCTAACCAGGGTGATTTTTTTGTTCGCCTCAAGCCCTTCCCCCGGCCTTCTATCGATATAGTTATGGACAAAATCCGTAAACGTATCGAAAGCGAAGTGCCCGGACTTGAAGTTGAAATGGCCCAGTTGATGGAGGATCTCATCGGCGATCTGACTGCCGTGCCCCAGCCTGTTGAGATCAAACTGTACAGTGACCGGCTGGATGAATTGCTGGCCACCGCACCCCGGGTCGCAGCTACAATCAGCAAAATCAGCGGCATAGTGGATGTTAAAGACGGCATCGTGCTGGCCGGTGACGCTATCAACATTATCGTCGAGCGTGACAAGGCGGCACTTGAAGGCGTCGACCCTGAGCGCGTAAGCCAACAGCTTAAGATCTGGTTTAGCGGACGGATCAGCACCCAGGTACAGAAAAATATCAAGCTGGTTGGGGTACGCATCTGGGTGCCCGCCTCGCTGCGAGATAAAACCAGCGCGCTTAACAAAATCTGGCTACGCGCTCCAGATGGTCATCGTTTTCCACTCAAACGTATCGCGCATATATCCGTAGAAAACGGTCAGCCACAGATCAACCGTGATAATCTCAAACGCATGCTGGCAGTCACCGCTCGCATCACCGGGCGCGACCTGGGTTCCACCATTGACGATATCAAACAGGCCCTGAATAAACCGGATCTATTACCCGCTGACATGTACTACCAACTGGGCGGTCTATACAAACAACAGCAAATTGCCTTCCGCGGATTGTCCGCTGTATTTGGCGCCTCTCTGGCGCTGGTCTTTCTGTTGTTGCTGTTTCTCTACGAGGAGTTCGCTGCGGCGCTGGCCATTATGAGCGCCCCTCTGCTGGCCATGACAGCCGTATTCAGCGGTCTATGGCTGACCGGCATCGAATTGAATATTACCGCGATGATGGGCATGACCATGATCATCGGCATTGTCACCGAGGTATCTATTTTTTATTTTTCCGAATATCATAGTTTGCTCAGGCAGAATTTAGCCGCCGACGAAGCATTGATACAGGCCGGCATCAAGCGCATGCGCCCCATCACCATGACCACCCTGGCCACCATCCTCGCACTCCTGCCCTTGGCGCTAGCATGGGGACAGGGATCCGCCATGCAACAGCCACTGGCCGTCGCCATCATTTCCGGACTGCTGGTGCAAATTCCTCTGGTCCTTATCGTCATGCCCTTACTTTACCGCTTACTATCCAGAATCAAACGGTAAAATAACGGCATGACAATATCGGAACCATTCCTTCTCCCCCCAGGGAAGAAGACCAGGATGAGGGGAGTAAATAAAAGCCCCCTCGCCCCAACCCTCTCCCCGATGGGGCGAGGGGGTTAACGGGATAGCAGTGCGTTATTCTATTTTTATCAAGAGGACCAAGAATGAAGTTACATGCGGTACGTTTTAGTGTTTTAACTCTGTTACTGGCAATATCAAGCGCAACACAGGCAGGCAAAAGCACGATTGAAAAAAGTGGCGATCTTCTTCAGATAGCTATTCCTTTAACGGCTTACGCTTCAACTTTTTATATTGATGATGGGCAAGGAAGAACGCAGTTTTATAAATCCTTCCTCACGACCTTTCTCATTACCCATGCATTAAAAATTACTGTAAATGAAAAACGCCCGCATAATAATGGCACCCAGTCTTTTCCCTCCGGACATACCTCGGCTGCATTTCAGGGAGCCGCATTTATACAGATGCGATACGGCTGGAAGTACGGCCTGCCAGCCTATGCCGCCGCTGGCTTTGTAGGCTGGAGCAGAATCAGAGCAAACAAACATTATCCCGTCGACGTGATTGCCGGTGCGGCGATTGGAATCCTCAGCAATTATTATTTTACCACGGCCTATAACGGGGTTACGGTCACACCCTATGCAGAAAAAAACATGTTTGGCCTCAACCTGTCAATGAGCTGGTAGCAATGATCGAAAATATAAATACTGCCCAATATTTACAATCCTGCCTCATACGACTCAAACTCTGATATTCTTTGCGTTATGGAGCTCATTCTCTTGCTCAACAACTTGAGATTCAACATGACCAGCGTATAGGTCAAGCCATATTATTATAATAATGATATACGCATACCCGGTAATAAATAAGCCGGTTCGGATCAGCCATCAGTTACCGAGATGAATCAAAAAACCATACATTCAGCCTACATGCTGCTCTGCGTTGGCTTGTTTGCAATATCATTGCAGGCAACCCGGGTCTACGCCGCCCCGAATGAAACTATTGTTCGCATCGGCGTACTGGCTTATCGCGGCCACACGCAGGCTTTACGCCGTTGGTTGCCAACAGCCGATTATCTATCGTCAAAGATTGCCGGATACCATTTTGAAATCGTGCCACTTTATCTTGACGATATACGCAAGGCCACGCGTAGCGGTAAGATTCAGTTCACGCTAACCAACCCCGGAAACTATGCTGATCTAGAAACCCGTTTTGGAATATCACGAATTGCCACACTACAGTCACGAGAGGGCACGCAGGTTCGAGTTCGTTACGGTGCGGTCATCATAAGCCGAGCCGATAATACGGCAATCAACAAACTGGATGATCTAAAAGGCAAAAGCTTCATGGCCGTCAGCGCCGAGGCCTTTGGCGGCTTTCAAATGGCCTGGCGTGAACTGGCCGATCACGGTATCGATCCATTCAGGGATTTTAGCGAGCTCCGATTTGCCGGATTTCCGCAGGATAAGATCGTACTCGCAGTAGAAGATGCTAGCGTTGATGCTGCCACCGTCAGAGCTGAAACGTTTGCCCGTATGGTGGAATCCGGCGTGGTCAATGCAGCAGACTTTCGCATTCTTAATCCACAACACAATCCCAACAGCCCGTTTCCGCTAAGTACCCGCCTTTATCCCGAATGGCCATTTGCCACGCTCAAGGATACACCTCATAAACTGGCCACCCAGGTAACCCAGGCATTACTGTCCATGCCAGAAAATCATCCCGCCGCATTGGCGGCTCACAGTGCCGGCTGGACCATACCGCTTGACTATTCACCGGTAACGGCACTCATGCGCAGTCTTAAAATCGGACCCTATGAGGTTCTGCGCGAGACATCGCTGTGGAGCTTGATGAAACGTTTTGCTTACTGGTTTATCGGTGCAGGTATCACCCTTCTAGGTCTGATCACGCTAAACAGCTATATTACACGCACCAACCATCGCTTGCGGGAAACCCAGCGTAACCTGCGCTCTGAAATTAGCCAACGTGAAGCATCACAGGCGGCGCTGTCGCGCTACCGTGACAGCCTCGAAGAACAGGTCATGGAACGCACCCGTGATTTACGTCTGACCAATCAGGCGTTGGAAAAAAGTCGCATCGCCCTGCGCAAGCTGGTTAAGATTACCAGCGCACCGGATCTCAACCACGAACAACGTCTGCAACAATTGCTGGAAACGGGCCGAAAATATTTCAATCTAGATGTCGCTGTACTCGCCAGTATCAAAGGCGATGAACATCGGATCTGCCGTACAGCCGGCGATCCGGATCTGGTGCCGGAAATCCGCGGTCCGCTCAACCAGCGCTGTGCGGCCTATCTGGTCAAACACTTGAGCGAACCTCTTGATATTCCCGATGTTGTCAACTATGCCACTGCAGATTCCTCCTGCTGTAAACAGGGTTGGCGCAGCTATCTCGGTGTCGGTGTTATGCTGGAAGGCCGGATTCATTGCACGCTTGAATTTGCCGGCACAAAAACGCGTCATTCCCGTCTGAGCCAGTGGGACCACGAACTACTCAAAGTTATGGCACAATGGATTGCTGACGAACTGGAACGACAAATGGCATATGAGACGCAACGCCGCCACGAAACTGAATTCGCCCGCGTATCCCGCATGAGCACCATCGGTGAAATGGCTGCCAGCCTGGCGCACAAATTAAACCAGCCACTAACGGCTACCATTAATTACAGCAATGGCTGCCTGCGGCTACTCAAACATTCCCAGCCAGATACGCTTAAATTGATTCAGGGCCTTGAGCGCGCAGTTGAAGGCGCAACCATGGCCGCAGATATTATTCGTCATATTCGGCAATTTGTACAAAAGGGTGAGGAACGTTATGGCCATGTCGATCTCAACCAGGCCGTACGCAATGTAGCTGCGCTACTCAGCCATGAAATTCGACGCCATGAGATCGCGCTTGTTTTCGATCTCGATCCGAATATTCAAGCTATCGACGGCAACCTGATTCAGATAGAGCAAGTTATTCTAAACTTCATTCGCAACAGTATCGAAGCCATGGATCGGATGGATAGGCAACAACGCCGACTAACCATTAAAACGCAAGTGACTCCATCAGCCATGATTCGTCTTGCTGTCAGCGACAATGGCGAAGGTATAGCCAAAGCTATCCTGCCTAAAATTTTCGATGCCTTCTTTAGCACCAAGGCCGAGGGTATGGGCTTCGGCCTTTCCATCAGCCGTTCAATTATTGAATCTCACCAGGGTCGTATCAGCGCCTGCGTACGGGACCAGGGGGGCGCTGAATTTGCATTCGAACTGCCTGCGACAGCGGAGAGTTAAAACAATGACAAGCTCGACTGTATACATTATTGATGATGACAGCATGGCCAGGGAATCGCTCAAATGGCTGATTGAATCCGCCGTCCTGCCAGTGCAAGTTTATGCCAGCGGCCTGGAATTCCTTGACCAGATCGATGCAACTATGTCCGGTTGTATTCTGCTCGATGTCCGCATGCCGGAAATCAATGGTATGGAGCTGTTCGCCCGGCTCAAACAACATGAAATTCTGCTGCCGGTTATCATTGTCACCGGCCACGCTGATGTGGCCATGGCTGTACGCGCGATGAAAGCCGGCGCCTATGACTTTATTGAGAAACCCTACAACGACGCATTAATGCTGGAACGGGTGCAGCATGCTATCACCTATGACCAGGGCAACCGCCGCAACCAGCAGCGTGTCGCCGCCATCAAGGCCTGCGCTGATCAGCTGACACCACGCGAACAGGAAGTCATGCGCTACGTACTAAACTCCACTCAAAATAAAGTCATTGCCGCCGAGCTCGGCATCAGTATTAAGACCGTCGAACTACACCGCGCCAACCTTATGACCAAAATGCAGGCCAAAACCCCGGCCGAACTGGTCCGACAGGTATTGATCGCTGATCTTGAATAAACTCTCTGCGCCATAATTACTCATTTTAAGCTGACTCACCTTCTTTGTCTCAAAGCATGCTCCACTAGGGTCAACCCTAGACTGTCATCGGGTCAACCACGATTTTGTCCTCCCTCCTGTTGTCCTAGACTGTCCATCTCAAACCCCATTCGTCTAAATACAGAGGAGAAAGGATATGTCAAAAATAATCAATACAGGTCGTGCCACGGTTCTGGCCATGCTGCTGGCACTATGCGGGTTCATGAGCACCGCAGCGCTGGCCGGCAAAGACGTTGGCAGGGGACATGATCACCGCACCTTCCAGGCTGACGGCAAGATCGACTATGGCAAAGTCGGCGACTCCTATACAGCCGATCTGGTTATATACCTGGCGGGGAACCAGTTTATGGTAATGGAAGATCTGATCGGCGCCTTCCAGAAACACAATCCCGATATCAAGTCGGTGTTCGTGGAAACCATTCCACCAGGCCAGATCCTTAAGGGGCAGATTCTTAAACAGGGCAAAATAGCCGGCCAGAAAATCGCCAAAAATCCCGACCTGTTTGCCAGCGTCAACGTTAACCACCTGAAGAAACTACATGCCAGGAATTTAATGAACGACTATATGACCTATACCCACAACAAACTGGCACTGGAAGTACTGGAAGGCAACCCCAAGCATATCAAAGGACCAAGGGATCTGGCTCGTAACGATGTAGTGGTAACCCTACCCAACCCCTTGACCGAAGGTATATTCAAATTCTACGGTTCTGAAATGCTCAAGATGCTGGGTATTTATCAAAAGGTAACCGATGGCAAGAAATGCAAGAGTTGCTGGGCCATCAAAGACAAAACCTGGTTCACCTCGCGTCATCATCGTGAAACACCGATACGCCTGCTGCAAGGCAAGACCGATGTCGGTCTGGTTTGGACCACAGAAATCACCTATCAACAGAAAATCGGCCGCAAGATTGAAGGCGTAGATATCCCCGCCCCTTACAACATGGCTGATAAGGTAGCCTATGTTATCGGTTCTTTGAAAACCGCTCGTAACCCTTACAATGCAGTACGCTTCCTATCTTTCCTGGGCACAGACGAAGCCCAGGGCATCTATGCCAGGCACGGATTCATCAAAGCCAGCCAAAGGGAACTGCGACTCAAACCGCTTCCCGGAAAATGAACAGAGCCGTTTGACGCGTATTTAAAAGTAGGCTCACGGCTATCCTGTTAAGTTCCTCTCCTTATCGGGGAGAGGGGCTTAAGACATGGCTTTACTTATCCCGTAAACTCGATCACAACCCGCAAACCAGGACTGTTATCCTTAAGCTCGAGCCTGGCTTTGTGCAAGTCAGCAACCGCCTTGACCAAGCTTAAGCCCAATCCATTTCCGGGCGTACTGCGTGCGCTTTCCAGTCGAACAAATCGATGCGTGACATTCTCTTTTTGATCTGCCGGGATCCCTGGACCATTGTCACTGACACACAGCTGTATTTTTCCTTGCCGATGTTTTGCCTGGAGCTGGATCAGGCCGCCTTTTTGCGTAAACTTAAAGGCATTATCCAACAGGTTAGTAAGAGCCTGCGCCAGTAATTGCCGGTTTCCCTTCACCTTCAAACCGTCTTCGATCTCCGCTTTAAATTGCCAGTTATGTTCTGCCGCCTGATCTTCATAGAGTTCATACAGATCCTGAAGCAGGACGGAAAGATTTACCTCGACCCATTCGCCCCGGTAACTGCCGGCCTCCGCCTGGGCGATCTCCAGCAGGGCATTGAATGTTTGCATCAGTTCCTCGGCATCGCCTTTGGTTTCTTGCATGGCTCGCCGATATTCTTCATTTTCTCTTGAATCCAGCAGGGTAACCTCGATCCTGTTACGCATACGTGCCAACGGTCTGCGTAAATCATGGGCGATATTATCCGTCACCTGGCGCATCCCCATTAGCAGGATTTCAATCCGCGCCAACATACTATTAATATGACCGGCAAGTTCATCAAACTCATCATGCTGGCCACTAAGCGGCACGCGATGAGAGAGATCGCCCTCGGTTACTCGTTCCGCTGTTTCATTGATCAGATCGACCCTGGCTAACAAAGTACGCCCCAGGCGCCAGCCCATGATCAGTGCCAGACCAAC
>JAADGZ010000011.1 GCA_013152045.1 Gammaproteobacteria bacterium | reverse complement strand
CGGGCATTTGGAATGCCTATTTAGTATTGGCTGGTAAATGCATTCATATATCGCTTAGCGTTTTCTTAATCGTTTCTGTTTCAGGGCTGTCTGGATAGTGTTGGGTTAATAGTTGTTTGTAGTATCTGCTTTTCTCTAGCTTGCCAGATTTGTGGTAACGGATAGCCAACAACAACAGCAACAGAGGAATTTTTTCCTGTGCTGGATTATGTTTGATTAGCAGTGCCAGTATTTTTTGGCTGCTGTCAACAAAACCTGCAGCACAGAATCGTATCCCCGCTTCGGCAAGTAGTTCAGCGTCTAGTTTTGGTTTCCCATCTGTCAGTTCCAGATACTCAAGAAAACAGCGCTGCTGGTCACGAAGAAGTTGAGGCTCTTTGCCGGGTTGGGTTAACAACAGTTGGATATACTGCCGGGCCGAATCGTAATCTTCCCGCACTCTGGCGATCTGAAATAATTTTAAAATAATGCGCGTATCAGCGGGCTTTGATTCCAGTAAATGCTTGAATATATTACAGGCTTTATCCAGTTCGGTATTTTCAAGTGCTGCCACGGCTGTTTTAAAGTGATGCTCAAAATTGAGCTCTGCATTTTTTGTTTGTTCTTCGCGGTGAAGTTGTAATGGACTGTAGCGAATGATGATCCCAATAAAGATACCGCCCAGCAGGCCTCCAATATGGGTGACGGTATTAACGCTGCCAGGGGCGATGAGACTATAGGTTAATTCATAAAGTAGCCAGATCGGCAGCATGATAATTGCGGGTGCGCGGACATAATCAAAATAGAAGATCAGCGAATAAAAAAAACGAATTTTGCGCATCCCGTAAAGGATGGCATAAAGACCAGCAAGGCCGGTGATGGCACCAGATGCGCCACTGATCCACTGAGCACTATCAGGGTTGATAAAAATGGTAACAAGATTGGCAATGATACCGCAGGCAAGATATACCAGGAACAGCATGAGGCTGCCCAGTGACAACTCCAGAATGAAGCCGAATAGCAGCAGAAAAAGCATGTTTCCTAATAGGTGCCCGAGATCGGTGTGCAGAAATATTGAGCTGAAAATGGTTAGTGGATCAGCTGAATAAGGCTTAAGGGCATAGCGATAGCTAAATATATTTTGTAGGCGCTGGTTGAAGTTCCGCTGCCAGCCCTGCCAGACAGCATAGTCTGGATCGTCTGGCGAAATAATTTGTGATTTATTTAGCGCGCGTAAAAAAACACCATTGCTCATAAGGTGTTTATAGATGATTCTTTTTTCATTTTCGGCCAGTTCAGTCACGGGCTTAATACTGATTTGACGCTTGCTGTGTTTGTTCAAATATTGAATATAACGAGGTATTTCAAGCTCGGCGAGGCCGGATGAGAAATAGTAGCGAAAAGCATCAGTTTCTCGTAATGAATCCTGTGCCTGCAGGAAAGTGAAGATCAGGATATTGATACATATCAACAACAGGGTGCTAACAGGAGGACTGCGCCAGTCTGGCTTCCGATCCAGGGGAATGAACATCTTGGGCTGATTATGGCTATGACTTTAACCAAGCTTAGCGGGAATTTGGGGTGTTATAAAGTGAAATATCGCTGCGAGCAGATGATGAAACTGTGAATGATTTCCTGTCGCTCGGACATGAACGGGACTAGATTGCCTCAAAGCAAGCCATTCGAGCAGGGATATATTGTGAAAATAGAGCAGAAAATCGAGACAGAGTCAGTAGCGCAGCCATTACGGGATATCGCCGGGGATGCCATTGCCTCACAGATGGCCTTTGGTGAGTTGCTGAGCGCGGATGAAAAACGCTATCTTCTGGATCATGGTGTGGTCCGCAGCAGCAAAGCTGGGGAACTTATTTGTGAGCAGAATCAGCTTGATGCGCGAGTTTATATTCTGGTGATTGGCGCAGTCGAAGTCAGCGAAGGTAACGCTAACGAGAAAGTGGTGTTGGCAAACCTGCGCCGGGGGGAGATTTTTGGTGAAATTTCCGCACTTTTCAAATTGCCCCGGATCTCATCGGTGACGGCAATCCGGCCTTCGGTGATGTTGGAGCTGTCTGGTACGGTTTTGGAAACACTCATCAATAATCGACCGCTATTGCGAGATGCGGTGTTGCAACGTTATCGGCAACGCATCATCGAGACGGCGTTGCGCTCAGTTTCCCTATTTCGGCATCTGCCTGTGAGTAATCTGAAGATTTTAACGGATAATGCGGTATTGAGCAGTTTTCCCAAAAATACCGAAATTGTCAGGGAGCATGATCGCGGTGATTCGCTGTATTTCATTATTGTTGGCACAGCCAGAGTCAGCCGGCGGATAAATGGTGAAGTGCTCAATATCGCCCTGCTGCGGCAAGCTGAGTACTTTGGTGAATGGTCGGTGTTGACCGGTGCCCAGCGTGCAGCAACGGTAACCGCATTGTCACAGGTGGAGGTTCTGGAGGTGGACTGTCAGCCTTTCCTACGCTTTATTCAGGACAACCCACAGGTAAGGGACCGTCTTGACCTGATAGCTTACAATCGTCATACACAGGCAATGTCAGAGGAGCCTTTAATCCCCCTGAATGAGCTGGATGAGATAGTTGAGGAAATCGAGAATATCATTGACAGGGAATCACGCTTCTGAGCACCTTCGGCAAGATATCGACTTAAAGACTGTACTATGATTTTATCTGAATTAAAGCTAATATTAAGCCTTTCAGGCTTTATAACAAGCAGGATTCAACGGTATGGTCGGCCTGCTTTGTCTAATTTTGTTTTGGGGGCACAGGATAATATGCGTTCAGGAAATATGCGGCTAAGATTGTTTTCTTTTCTACTGACAGCAACCGTCAGCGTCTCTGCACTTGCCGATTCCATGACGGCACAACTGAGTAATGATAATGCCCGCTTTCGTTATAATATGAGTGGTCTGGGACAGTCATTTGGGAACCTCGAAACCAGTGCAGGCTTTCTTTATACCGATAATTCGACAGGTAAGAACAGTTATTTACTGGATGTGGGAGCTTTTGTGCGCGGGGAAAGTGTCGAGGCACCCATTATCGTCTCTATCGGTGGGCGCGTATATGTTGGTAAGGCGAAAAACTATACTGTTTATGCGGTAGGTCTGGGTGGTGATGTCACCTTGGCACCGGAGTCCTGGAGTGGTTTTGGCGTTGGTGCCTTTTTTACGATTGCCCCGAGTGTGGTGGCTTTTGGTGATTCAGATGGCCTGGTTGAATATGGCGCTACCCTGAATTTTGAAATTTCACCGCAGGCATCGGTGCAGCTTGGCTATCAGAAAATTGATGTGGAGATTAGCACAAACAACGTCGGTACGATTAATATTGATAATGGCGGCTTTTTTGCCGTACATATCAAATTCTGAGTTTTAGTCTCTTACTATGTTCTTTGACTGAATCTCATTTCAGTTTAAATTCAAGAAAAGCCTGGTTTGTAGATCCAGGCTTTTTTTTGCCTCTCAACCCTTGAAAAGCTGAGGCTGTGGGTTGGTTGCCCGGCCAGAAAATCGCTCTTCTGGCTGGGCTGAATGAATAATTAAAGAGCCATATCCTTAAGTGCCTTGAGTGGCTGAACCTTAACAACATTACTGGCTGGTTTGGCCTTGAATATAGTGGGTTCGCCGGTGAAGGGATTGATTCCCTTGCGCGCACGGGTTGCAGGTTTACGTACTACTTTAATCTTCATCAGACCGGGCATGGTAAATACGCCGGCTGCGTTGCGTTTGATATGACCGTTGATAATCTTGGCCAGTTCATCAAAAACGGCTGCGACATCTTTTTTCTTCAGTTCGGTGTTTTCAGCAATCGTAGTGAAGAGAGTGGTTTTCGTGAAAGGTTCCTTGATTGCTCTGACTGTTGGCTTCCTGATGGCCACAGTTTTTTTCTTTGCAGTTTTCTTTTTGGCTTTTTTCTTGATCGCCATTGAGGGCTCCTGAGAGTTGATAGGTTTGTCAGATTTGGTAGCTAAAATAGCATATTCCCCGTTAACTGGAGGCGAGTATATATCTATTTTTATAGGATTATCCAGCCTTTTTGCCGAGATAGAGGTCAAAACCCTTTTGCTTTGAGCGGATGAAATGGAGGAGGAATGGGGAATAGGCTGTCCTCCACTTTTGCATAAGAACATCCTTATACACTGTGTCGACTATGTTGGACAGTTTCACATTTTTTGCTGTGCAGAAAAGAGGATTAAAGACAGGGGTAAGGATGGCCGATAAGTATTACTGAATTCCCTCTGCAGAATTCCTTATTATGTACGGTGGTTTATTATGAGAATGTTTACCCGAATTTTATTTGTTGTTTTGTGCCTGAGCCAGTTTATGTTGGCTTCAGTGGCACAGGCCAGGATGATTTACATTAACGATAATTTACGTGTGGGTGTTCGTTCTGAACCCAGCAATCGGGTGGCTCCCTTTAGTGTCGTGGTGACAGGTATGAAGCTTGAAGTGCTGGAGCAATTGCCCGATTATCTAAAAATCCGTACCAATAAGGGCGAAGTTGGTTGGATTAAAGATATCTATGTTAGTGATCAACCGCCGGCTATGATGCGCATTGAAGCTTTGAAACATCGCCATCAGGAACTGAAACAGCAGATTCAGGAGCAGAATAAATCCGTCAAAATCCTGGAAGCAGCAAACCGTACGTTGAACGAACAAATGGACAACCTGAAAAAAGATCGCAGTCGCTGGCAGCTTGAAAAAGCACGCAGCGATTATTTGCAGCAGGAGGCGGTCAATGGTCGTTTCTGGTGGTGGATAAGCTTGGCGGGGCTTTTACTGGTAGCGGCAGCTTTTACCAGCGGCATGATCTGGTACCGGCAGCAGACTATGAAACGCTTAGGCGGTTTGCGGGTCTGAAAAGTGGCCCTGGTTTTTATGCTTAGCTATTTTTAGTCAAATAGATAATAGATAGAGGGCGGTGGTTATCCCCGCCCTTTTTTATGCGCTCATGCTTTTGATAATGACATCCAGCTCTTCCCCGCATTGCAACATCTCATCCATAGCTTCATAGACTTGTTCGTCGCTCAGGCCTAACTGGCTGCACAGATCTTCAGATATTTCATCAGTATCGGCATCGGACATATTGTGTCCCTTGAGGATTTGATCCACCAGCATCAACAAATGGACGTAGCTGTCATGCTCCCCTTCATAATCAATTTGATGATGGTGGGCGATGACTGAAATGATTTCTTCCGGCATATGCCAGAACTGCATCAACTGCTCTCCCAGTTCGATATGGGTGATGCCGAGCAGACGTTGCTCAATTTCAATAACCGGGGTATCTTTTTTGGCACTCAGGACCTTGTTGAACCAAAAATATTCACTGGGAAACAGGCTGCCGAGTACCAGATAGCCGATGTTATGCAGCAGGCCACAGAGATAGGCAAGACCGGGTTTCACGTCCAGGGATTTGTCCAGCTCGCGTGACAGTTTCTGCATCAGTGATGCACTATAGGTCGCGTTTTGCCAGAAGGTATCCGCTCCCAGCGGACCGTTTGCTGGCAGCTTGAAGGCCTTGGCCATGGCCGAGCCCAACACCATATGTAGGACATTTTCATAGCCCAGTACTCTGAAAATAGCATCATTCAGCGTTTTGACTTTGCCGTGCTGACCAAACAGGGCCGAGTTGGCATAGCGCATCACCTGGGCAGAAATAGAGACGTCCATGGAAACGACTTCGACTAGTTGATCAATATTGGCATCCGGGTTGTTTTTTAGCTCCATAATGCGCAGCGCCATGTCAGGCATAACCGGCAAGTTTTGAATATTTTTCAATTGTTCACGAATGTCCAGTTTAGGTGTGTCGCCGGTTTGTTCGTCCGGATCAGGGCTGGAAATGTGGCTGCCAAATAGACTGCGGTTGGACAGTGCCGAGAAATTTAGTGGTGGCAGCTGCAAAGGCTGTGTTTGCTCGTCGAGGATGATCATAATATTCTTATACTCTGCCAGGGCTTCGGCAAAAATAAATTTAAAACCTTTGCTGGCAGGGTTAGGTGGCTGCTGCTGAAAATAGCGGTGTAAAGCATCAAGATCTTCGCGGTTGAGAACACGGAGCTCCTGCCGCTGCAGGATGGCGTTTAATGCGGCTAGTTCCAGTTTGTGGGAGGCAGGGAAGATGGCAACAACAAATCCCTGATCATCTTTTAATAACACGGCTTCAGCGTAGTTATCATCCGCTGTTAGGCTTACGCCAATTTGAGTTGTAATCGCCAGATAATCAAGTACGGTGCGAAAAACTTTATGTGTGCTCATGGTCATAAGGTCCGTTTTTTGCGACCTGGAACAATGCGCTAACAACGAATCTTTCACGCTTGTCAGCGAGCGTGCGGTAAACCCAGATTGCTCATTATTATAAATGTCTGTTTGACATATGCTCTTTTGAATTCTCTAGCAGAGCCTTGAGTAGCTTTGAGATTATGTTCAAACAAACGCCAAATAGATATAGTTTTCACATGGGTATAACGGTCAAGGTTTATTAAACTTTAGCATTTAGCGGCTCTATTGCAATCATCTGCGGCCATATTGTTAAAGTCTGAAGGGGCTAGAGTGAGAATTGGGGATGCTTATACGAGGTATGTTGAATACTTTTAGTCTACCCGCTGGTTGATTTGGCTGATCTAGCCGGTCAACCAGGCGGCCAGCGCATTGGTCGTCCGGCTAGCAGGTGCAGGTGAATATGATAAACGGTCTGCCCACCATCATCGTTGCAATTCATCAGGATGCGGTAGCCATTTTTGGCAAAGCCTGTTTCGGCCGCCAGGTTTTTGGCTACCAGGATCATATCTCCCAGCAGCGCTTTGTTGCTCTCATCCAGATCGTTCAAAGTGGCGATGTGTTGACGTGGAATAATTAGAATATGTTGCGGTGCCTGGGGATGGATATCGCGGAAGGCCACAATATGTTCATTTTCATAAAGGTAGTCTGTTTTAATTTCCGCTCGGGCAATTTTGCAGAATAGGCAATCCATTATCGTATCGTTTGTTTTGAGAAGTTATAAAAACAAGGTTAGCACACCGGTATAAGCATACAATCGCTGTCCTGCAATTTCACCATTGGCATAAAAGCCGACGATGGGGATATCGCCAAAGACCTCGCTGATCATTTTCATTTCCCGCGCATCGTCGCCGAACAGGTGACGACCACGGCCCATGCAGGAAATATAAATCCCGCCACGTGGGGAAGCATTGCCTACCCGTTTTTTAAGATTTTCCAGCATGCGCTGCATGTCACGGATAGCCGCGCGACCATCACGACGGCAGAACATGATCGGCGTTTGTGGTTTCATCTGCTCACCGATAGCGAGCATATTGTTCTGCGGATCAATGCCAATAATATTGCGTACTATATAATCGGCGGTATCGCTGCCGCGCACCGGGAAGGCTGCAAAGATATAACCGGCAGCGCGATTAACGTCTTTGGCAAGTACGTCACCAATTTCTTCTTTAAATACATCCAGTGCTGGACGATTATCGATGCTGATAGCCATGTGGTTATCACAGTCAGTGAGCATATGGGTCTGGCCTATAGGGCTACAGGCCTGGCTTAGTCCACTGATAATCGGGATATCATCGTTGAAGACCACACCGGAAAGTTGGCCCTCAGTAATGCCATCGGCGATCTGGAAAAAGAACTGGTTTTCGGATGAGGTGATACCGCCGATCAGATAACCATTGCCCAGCTGGTCGGGTAGTTGATCCAGCATTTGCGGGATCTGACCATTACGGGGATCGCCATGCAATAGTGCAATACGGACACCAGACATAACATTATCAGGTGTAGCATTAGTAGCAAGGTGATGACTATCTTCGGTATGATTGAAAAGATTAAAGCTGTTTTCAGGAAAATTAGCCATCATCATGACGATGGCCGGCTGATCATAATATTCTATATTAGTGCAATTAATGGCTGTGCCAACGCTGCCGACCCAATGGGGGATGCCGGTTTTCTGTTTTAGCTTGCGCAGGATTTTTCCAAGATCTTTGGCGTGGCCATCGGTGACGTAGAGGAAAGCAAGATTGGAACCTGCGCTGTCACCAGTTTGTTGCAGACAGTCGTCAATTGCATCCTGCCAGCTTGCCTTGTTGCTGTGGCCAAGTTTGAACGGAGCTGAATAGGTCATCGGGATCTCTGATTAATTTCCTGGTTCGGGATCCCCTAAAAATGAAAACCCGTAAACAAAGGTCGCTGGATTGAGGAGAGCGGGTGCTTATCTGTGGATGATCGAAGAGTAAAAAAATGGCCAGCCTGATATCAGACTGGCCATTTTCTAATCAAGCTTTACGCTTGGCTTCTATGAGTTCGTGAATGCGCGGACTCAGGATCAATTCCATTGCGAAGCCCATTTTGCCGCCGGGTACCACCAGGGTATTGCGGCGAGACATGAAAGAATTCGGAATCATGTTCAGCAAATAGGGAAAGTCGACCCCTTTGGGGTGACGGAAACGAATAACGATGAAGCTTTCATCCGGCGTTGGAATATCGCGGGCGATAAAAGGGTTAGAGGTATCTACTGTAGGCACGCGCTGAAAATTAATGTCCGTGCAGGAGAACTGAGGGGTAATGTAATGCACATAGTCATCCATGCGCCGCAGAATAGTATCGACAATGGCCTCTGCAGAATAACCGCGTTGTGAATTATCCCGGTGAATTTTTTGAATCCATTCCAGATTTACAATCGGTACCACGCCTACCAGGAGATCGGTGTGGGCTGAAACATCCACATCACCGTCAACCACACCACCATGCAGACCTTCATAGAACAGCACGTCGGTGTCATATTCTATTTCTTCCCAGGGTGTGAATTCACCGGGTTTCTGATTGTAAGGTGCAGCTTCTTCTTCACTATGCAGATAATAACGACGTTTGCAGTGGCCGGTTTCGCCATAGGTTTTGAAGGTCTCGGCGAGCACATCGAAGTGGTTGGCTTCGGGGCCGAAATGGCTGAGTTGTTTGCCGTCTTTGGTGAACTTGTCAATCGCTACTTTCATTTCTGCACGGTCATAGCGGTGATAGCTGTCGCCTTCGATGATCAACGGATTGATCTCTTCGCGAAAGAAAATATGTTCGAAAGCATTTTTGACCGTGGTGGTGCCAGCGCCAGATGAGCCGGTGACGGCAATCACAGGATGTTTTGCAGACATGGGTACTCCTTAAATTTTATAAGCCAATGATTTTAAAATAAATCAGATTCTGAAAAATGCGCATAATTGCTTTTTCATGAAATTCTGTTGTCGGCGCCGGGATCGGGTTTCGGTGATGCCCGCTTACTGCAAACATAGGGTCGTACGCCACAATCGGGACATTTTATCGGAAATTCAGATCCTGTGCTGCTAAAATTGCTTCTTCTAATAGGCGTAATTAGTATTTGTTATATGCGCATCAGCTTATTCTTGTTCGCGAGCGATGGCGCGGTAGCCGATATCGTGGCGAAAAAAGACATTATTCCAGTGAATTTTATCCGCCAGCTCATAGGCTTGCTTCTGTGCCTCACTGACGGTATCGCCCAGACCTACGGCGCATAATACACGACCACCATTAGTAACAATCTGGCCGTCTTTTTCGGCTGTGCCAGCATGGAAAACCTTGCTGTTTGCCTCGCTGTGCACAGCGGGAAGGCCGCTAATCACGTCGCCTTTATGGTAGGCATCCGGATAGCCCCCGGCAGCCAGGACGACACCCAGCGCAGTGCGTTCGTCCCATTCGACCTGCATTTCGTGCAGATGGCCGGCCAGTGCGGCCTTGCACAACGCGACCAGATCGGATTTCAGCCGCATCATGATCGGCTGGGTTTCCGGATCGCCAAAACGTACATTGTATTCCAGAACTTTCGGCGTGCCATGAGCATCGATCATGACCCCCGCATAGAGAAAACCGGTAAAGGGATTACCCTCGTCGGCCATGCCTTTTACGGTGGGTTCAATCACCTCTTTCATGATGCGATCATGGATTGCTTTTGTTACTACCGGTGCTGGGGAGTAGGCCCCCATGCCGCCCGTGTTGGGACCTTTGTCACCTTCGTCCCGGGCCTTATGATCTTGGGAGGTGGCCAT
>JAADGZ010000213.1 GCA_013152045.1 Gammaproteobacteria bacterium | reverse complement strand
CTGGATGGCATTATCCCGGTGCTGGTATTAAAAAATGTGCACCTGATGAGCGCTAATGGCAAGACTGAGCTGTTTAGTTTCCGGGAAGCACAACTGCAACTGGATATTCTTAATTCGATTAAAACGCAGACCTTTGTCCCTGGCGAATTTACTATCCAGGGCGCAGAAATTACTGTCGTCAGGCATAAGGATAAGAGCTTCAGTTTCAAAGGTATGAAGCTGAAAAAACCTGACCAGGTAGTCAACGATGCGGCTGGTTCGGATGAATTTATCGGCTGGCTGTTGCAACGCAAGGATCTGAAGGTTCAGGACAGCACGGTTATCTGGCTTGATCAGAGCAAAGGACAGCCGGGGCTGAGACTGAATAATGTCAATATTCATCTACACAATAATGCGGAACATCATCAACTCAAGCTTTCGCTGAAATTACCAGAAAGCCTGGGTCGCAGCTTTGAACTGGCCCTGGATGCATGGGGCAGAGTGGATCTAAAACCCTCTGCATGGCATGGCAAACTATACCTGCACGGTAATGGTGTGCATCTCGCACGATTAGGAATGATACCGGTAATCCGGGATTACCAGCTGCTTGGGGGAATGACTGATTTTGAACTCTGGGGTGAATGGAACAAGGGGCGCGTTAAAGGACTCAGTGGGGATCTAACCGCATATAACCTGAGTCTACAGCATCCTGAGATGCAGCAACCGCTGCAGATTAAATTACTGGGGGGGCTGTTTGATTACCATCGTACAGATAGCGGTTGGGCGTTGGATATCAAGCGGTTTCATTTTCTGGATGGACAGGGCCGCTGGCCAGAAACCAACATCAGCATCCAGCAACAGAATCAGGCTTCAACAAATTATCGCCTAACCCAGATACAGGCCGATCAGTTTCGCTTGGAAAATATTAGCAGTCTGTTGCTGCATAGCGGGCTGTTGTCGAAGCAACAGACACAGGTATTGGCGAGTATGCGGCCATCGGCTGATGTCGAGAATTTCCAACTTCGTTTTTCAGATAATCCAGATAAATCGGATATTGCACTCCAGGCTAGATTTTCCCAACTAGGTTTCCATTCATGGAAGGATATTCCTGGTGTGCATGGCCTTAGTGGTGATATTAGCACTGAACACAAACAGATAAAGCTAAGCCTGAAGAGTGACTATGCCGTAGTTGATTCGCCCGGTTTGTTTCGTGAGCCACTAAAAATCTCAACGTTGTTAGGTACGTTTAAGTTGCAGCGTTATGGACAGGGCTGGCAACTTTTAGCGAATAACCTGTTAGTGCAAAACGAGGATATTGAAACACACAGTCGCGTATTGCTGGATATTCCAGATAACGCCGCCTCACCCTTCATGGATTTACAGGTGCAGGTCAAAAATGCCAATGTGGCCCATGCTTATCGTTATTACCCGGTTAGCATTATGTCCACGGAACTGGTGGACTGGCTGGATCGAGGGCTCGTGAGTGGCAGGATAATTCATGGCAAAATAGTTTTTCGGGGACGTCTGGATGATTTTCCTTTCCGTCATAATAAAGGACAATTTCGGGTTAAGTTTGAGGCAAAGAATGCGCTGATTGACTATCTGGCTGGCTGGCCAGCGGTGCACGATGCCCACCTGTATGCCACCTTTACTGGGCAAGGCATGGAGATTCAGGCCGATGCAGGTCGGATTTTGGATAGTCGACTATCTTCAACAAATATTCAGATCAAGGATTTCAGACACTCGAATTTGAATATTACGGGTGAGGTGAATGGCACACTCAAAGATGCCCTGCGCTTTCTGGTTGAGAGTCCCATACAGCCACAGGCAAAATCCCTGATAGACAGTTTTCATTATCGCGGCAAGAGCCGGATTGATCTCGATCTTTCCATTCCCCTAAGTGAAAAAGTAAGCAAAATGTGGCCGCTTTCTATTAACGGGAAAATGCATCTGAGGAATGCTGAGTTGCTAATGCTGGATGACCTCATCGATATAAAGGCGATCACCGGTAGTCTCGATTTTACCCAGGAGAAACTGTCGGCGACAGGAATTCAAGCCCGGATTATGGGCGGTAAAGCGCGGCTCAATATTCATACGAAAGGCAAAGGCTGGTCGGCGGTTATTGACGCGCAGGGAAAGATCGACAGCCATCATCTTGCACAGAAGTTTGGTTTACCCGCTTCGGTACCCATCAAGGGTATCACTGACTGGCGTGGCAGCCTGTCTATTCCAGCCAGGGCGCAGGCCAAAACGGCGGTGCCGATACTTAAAATCCAGTCACAACTGCAGGGCGTGGAAATAAAGTTGCCGCAGCCTCTGGGTAAGACCAAGAATGAACGCCGCGATACTCTGCTGGAGATCGATTTTGGGCATGCCGGAAAAACAAAGCTCTATGTCGGGGCAAAGGATTATATCTCAGGCGCGGTGATGCTGGACAGGATCGCAAGCTCGTTACAGCCGTTAAAAGCCTATGTACATTTTGGTGCGGGGGAAGGACATCTGCCGGATAGCCCGAGTCTGCTGGTAAGTGGCAGACTGTCGATGTTTAGCCTGACCCCCTGGCTTGATGCACTGGGTCCGAGCGATAATAAAGACGAGCGTCATCTGATTTCATTGCCCATCATTTTTGCTATGGACGCATTGCAGCTTGCACCGGTAGCCGATAAAGCAACAATCCCTGCGGTTGCTAAAAAGCCGCAGCCAACGCTGGATGCCGATCTGTTTCCTTTAGTTCAGGGTTCGATTAATAATCTGTCCTATGATGACGTAAAATTTGGTCGCCTGGCGATTAAAACTTCACGGCTTAAATTCCGTAAAGGTATTCATCTTGATTCTCTCAGCCTGAAAAATCCGCAACTGAACATGCAGGCCAGTGGTGAATGGGTGCAATGGCCAAACCGGGATCTAAGTTCCATGCAGGTAAAACTGGATAGCCCCGATCTGGGCAAAATGCTGTCATCGCTTGGTTTTTCAGCCATATTTCAGGGTGGAAAAACCACCCTTGCGGGTTCACTCCACTGGCCTAATTCGCCAATGGGGATCAGCCTGTCAAACATTGAATCAAAATTAAAATATACCATCAAAGATGGCTCGATTATCAACGTCGAGCCAGGGACCGGTGGTCGGCTCCTGGGTTTGTTCAGTCTGGCTGCATTACCTCGGCGGCTGATGCTGGATTTCAGCGATATCTTTGGTAAGGGCTTGCATTTTGACAGCATCGAGGGGGTGATGAACGTTCATGACGGCAGCGTATTTATGGACAACAATCTGATGAAAAGTCCACTGGCCTATATTTCAGTGAGTGGACGCACGGGTCTGGTGAAGAGAGACTTTGATCAGCTGGTAACCGTCAGACCGCGTGGAGGTGATGCCTTGACTGCAGTGGGGGGCGGAATGTTGTTTGGCCCTCAGATTGGCGCTGTGATTTTGTTAGTGCAGAAAATCCTTGGTAACGAGCTGCAGGATGTAACGGCTATCCGATATAAAGTGAGCGGATCTTGGGAAAAGCCGGTAATTACCCGGCTCGACAAGCTCAAGCCTAGCGAGGAACCTTCCCTGGATGATGATGAGTTTTGAGCCCCATCTTAAAATAGTCTGAAATATGCTATCCTGCGCTGCATGTTTGATAGATTTCGATGGTTTATTCCGACATTGCTGCTGATTTTTTCCATCAGCCTGCAGAGCGAGGCTTCACCAATTGTTATTCGCTCACAGGACTGGGCCATGCCGCGCAGCGCGGCGCATTTGCTCAGTTTTCCTCCCCTGGCCCTGGCGATTGGACAGTTGCGTATCCATCCTGATGCGCATTTGCTGATTCATTATCCGGGCGGCGATGAAGGCTCGCTGTGGGTCAATGAGCTACAAAGCTGGCTGGTGGCGCTGGGGGTGTCCAGCGAGTTGATGGAATTGATTCCGGGTAGCTCAGGACAGAGGGTGATTGAAATTGAGGTTGTTTCTCCAAATGGAAAAAGTGTGATTAAAAATAATCCTAGACAAAAAAATAACCGGCCAGTGGTCAATCAATGAAACGGATTGCCGCAATACAGATGGCCTCAGGCCCCAAAGTCAGCGCCAACCTGACCGAAGCCGGACGATTGATCGCACGCGCGGCGGATGCAGGCGCAGGCATGGTGGTGTTGCCGGAAAACTTTGCCTGTATGAGCATGCAGGATGCCGATCAACTCAAACATCGGGAAATAGAAGGCGAAGGTCCGATCCAGAATTTTCTTCGCGAACAGGCGGACAAGCATCGGGTTTGGCTAGTGGGTGGAACGATTCCTTTATTCGGAAAAGATCAGCAGCGTATGCGTGCCAGTTGTCTGGTGTACGACGAACGGGGCGAGTTGCGTGGCCGCTATGACAAAATCCACTTGTTTGACGTGTTGCTGGAAGAAAACCAGGAAACCTATCATGAATCGGCCACCACTGAAGCGGATAACCAGATTACGGTTATCGATACGCCCTTTGGTCGCCTAGGACTGGCCGTCTGTTACGATTTGCGTTTCCCGGAACTGTTTCGTCGCATGTTGAACGAGCAGGTTGATATTTTTGCCATTCCTTCTGCTTTTACCGCGATTACCGGTCGCGCTCACTGGGAAGTATTATTGCGCGCGCGGGCGATTGAAAATCTTTGTTACGTGGTCGCCTCGGCGCAGGGTGGTTACCATGTCAATGGCCGGGAAACGCACGGTCACAGCATGATTATCGACCCCTGGGGGGTGGTGCAGGATGAACTGGATAATGGCTCTGGATTTGTGATTGGTGAGATTGATATGGACAGAATAAAAAATATTCGCCGGACTTTTCCGGCTCTGGAACATCGAAAAATACCCTGCGACATTAGCCATGACCGGTAATTCACTAGATCGAGTTCGCGCGCTGTTGCTGGCACCATCCGGGCTGGATGATAACGATCTGCAGCGGGTTTTGGATCAGCTCATGGGGCATGCGGTTGATAGCGCCGATCTGTATTTTCAGCTGAGTCGCCACGAAGCCTGGGTGCTTGAGGATGGCATCGTCAAGGAAGGCAGCCATAACATTGAACAGGGCGTTGGTGTACGCGCCATCAGCGGCGAAAAGACCGGTTTTGCCTACTCCGATGAAATTATGTTACCGGCTTTAACTGAAGCGGCACAGGCTGCCCGCGCGATTGCCCACAGCGGTCGTCAGGGACAGGTGCAGAGCTGGCATAAGCGTAGTGGTCACAGCCTTTATTTACCGGTTGATCCTCTGCAGTCACTGGCGGCTGAAGATAAGATCGCTCTGCTGCAAAAAGTCGATGCCTACACGCGCAAGCTTGATCCCCGAGTTAAACAGGTGATTGTCAGTCTGGTGGGCGTGGATGAAGCGATCCTGATCGCCGCCAGTGATGGCACCCTGGCCTCAGATATGCGTCCACTGGTGCGTATGAGTGTCAATGTCATTGTCGAGCAAAATGATAAGCGGGAACAGGCCAGCGCCGGTGGTGGCGGGCGTCTTGACTACCAATATTTTATTGATGATGAGCGGGCGTTGGAATTTGCCCGTGAAGCAGTACGTCAGGCGCTGGTGAATTTGGATGCCATAGATGCACCGGCTGGCAGCATGCCGGTAGTGCTGGGGCCGGGTTGGCCGGGAGTGCTGTTGCATGAAGCCATCGGACATGGTCTGGAAGGTGATTTCAATCGCAAGGGCAGTTCCGCTTTTGCCGGTCGTCTCGGCGAACAGGTGGCCTCCCCCCTGTGTACTGTGGTTGATGATGGTGCCATGCCGGGACGGCGTGGTTCGCTGAATATTGATGATGAAGGTACTCCCACTCAACAGACGGTGCTGATCGAAAACGGCATTCTGAAAGGCTACATGCAGGACAAGCTCAATGCCGGACTGATGGGCGTTGCCTCTACCGGTAACGGCCGACGCGAATCCTATGCCCACCTGCCCATGCCGCGTATGACCAACACCTACATGCTGGCTGGCGAGCAGGATCCGGCAGAAATTATCGCCTCAGTTGAAAAAGGCTTGTATGCGGTAAACTTCGGCGGTGGCCAGGTCGATATCACCTCCGGCAAGTTTGTCTTCTCGGCCTGCGAAGCCTACCTGATCGAAAACGGCAAGGTCACCCAGCCGGTCAAGGGAGCGACCCTCATCGGCAACGGCCCGGAAGTGCTGAATCGGGTTTCTATGGTCGGTAATGATCTGGCGCTGGATTCCGGCATCGGCGTCTGCGGCAAGGAAGGTCAGAGCGTACCGGTGGGCGTGGGCCAGCCCACCCTGAAGATTGACAGCATGACCGTGGGCGGGACTTCTACCTAATTTAAGTAGCTGGTAGCCGGAAAAATCGAGTCCCGTAGGTTGGGCTGAGTAAAACGAAGCCCAACATTATTAACTAGCCACTAGTTCCTTAAGATACTGAAACAGCTCCCGCGCGGCGCGTGGTGGTTTATTTAATTCACGTTCTTTTTTAGCCGAACGCATCAGCTGGCGCAGATGTTGTCGGTCAGCAGCGGGATGTAGATCCGTCAGCTCACCTAGTGCGCTATCGCCTTCACCAAGCAGGCGATCTCGCCAATTTTCAACCTTATGTAGTTGTTGGGTGTCTGCGCGGTAATGATTGGTGACGGCCTCATAGGCCGTTTGAATCGGTTCGGGATCGGTTTTACGCATCAGCTTGCCGATGTATTGCAACTGGCGTTTTAGTGCGCCATGCTGACGCATATTTTTAGCGCTATTAATGGCGTCGAGCAAATTGTCCGGTAGGGGGATTTTCGCCAGTGAACCTTTGTCCAGTTGTACCAGCTTTTTTCCCAGTTCCGTTAAGCTGTGGGCTTCGCGCTTGAGCTGGGATTTGCTGATAAGGTGTTCATACTCAGAGTTGTCTTCATCAAATTCATCATGCATGTTAGGATTATCGCATTATCGTCGGGCTTGTGCATCCCAATGTAAAAACAGTCAACCATGAAAACAGCTCACTATATTCAAATCCAGTCGATATTAGTTTGTTTGACAGCCTTATTTATGGCTGGACCTCTTTTGGCAGTATCGGTACAAAATAAATGGGTTGTGGAGAATAAAGAGATCAAGCTGGTGATGATTGCTCGCACGCCAGAGCAAATGGCAGCATTTTATGAAGCGCGGGGATTTCCCAAAACGGTAATTCGGGAACTTGATAAGATGTGTTTTATCACCACCAGCCTGAGAAACAAAAGCCAGGATGTGATCTGGATGAAGCTGGCTAACTGGAAATTTACCAGCAAACAGGGTTCTCTAAAACGCTTTCATCGTAATGAGCTGAAAGCGCGTTGGCAGAAAATCGGCCTGGCGCAGCAATATCAATCGACTTTCCGCTGGACCTTGATTCCCGAGGTTTTGGATTATCATCCAGGTGAACGTGAGGGTGGTAATATTGTTTTACAAAGAACAGCCGAAGCCTTTAATTTTCAGGCGCAATTTGTGATCGGGGCTGAAGACGATGGCAAGAGCCTATCTGTCCGTATTAATAATTTACGCTGTGCGGAAGACTGAATATGAAGCAAGTGGCAGGATTCATTAACATCGTGCTGCTGGTTTTTGCCGCCAGCAGTGTTTGGGCGGCCCCCCTCAGCTTGCCCAAAGGGCTTATTCTTCTGCCGCCTCGTCCTGCCCCTGCGTTGAAACTGAAGGATATGGACGATAATGCGTATGATCTGAGGGTGGCTCAGGGACGCTGGAAATTCGTACATTTCTGGGCATCCTGGTGCGGGCCGTGTCGACGGGAAATGCCGTCCATTCAACGCATGCTTGAGCGCATGCAGGGGTCGTCACTTGAGATCGTATTGATCAATGTTGCAGAAAGTGAAGACACGGTGTTCAGTTTTCTCGCCAGCGTTGCACCTGATGTCAATTCTCTGCTGGATACTGACGGACTGGTTACCGAGCAATGGCAACCCCGCGGATTGCCTTCGACCTATCTGGTCGATCCGCAGGGAAATATACGTTATGTTGCGATTGGGGGCCGACCCTGGGAGACAAAAGAATACATTGATTTTCTACATGCGCTATTAGCGCATTCAGATAAATGATAGTGCCTGCATTAACGCAGTTCAGTTGAAACAAATATCTTGAAATTAATATGAGGAATAATAGCGGTATGTCATTACCTTCCACCGATGTTGGATTTAATGCCGATGAGCAGTTTGACAGCGCACAGTTATCACAGATTGTGGATGATATGATTGCAGAAGCGCGTCGACTGGGCGCCTCGGCGTCTGAGGCCGGGGTGAGTATCGAAGCAGGCTTATCGGTCAACGTACGCCTGGGTGAGGTTGAAACCATTGAGCACAACCGTGATAAGGGCTTAGGAATTACGGTTTATTTTGGTCAGCGTAAAGGCTCGGCCAGCACCAGTGATTTTAGCCCGCAGGCGATTAAGGAGTCGGTCAAAGCAGCCTGCGACATCGCTCGTTATACCGAGGCAGATGAATACGCCGGTCTGGCAGATAAGGCGCTGATGGCAACGGAGATTCCCGATCTAGAACTTTATCATCACTGGGATCTAAGTGCTGAGCAGGCCATTGAAATAGCAACAGAATGTGAAGATGCAGCTCGCAGTTTTGATCCTCGAATCAGTAATTCAGAAGGCGCCAGCGTCAGCAGCCATGATGGTTTTCGGATCTATGGCAATAGCCACGGTTTCATCGGCATGTATCCCAGTTCTCGTCATAGCCTCAGCGTAGCTGTCATCGGCGAGCAGGATAACAATATGCAGCGGGATAGCTGGTATACAGTTTCAAGGCGAGCAGAGAAACTACAGGCGGCCGAAGAGGTTGGTAAACGGGCGGCCATGAATACGGTAGCACGGCTGGACGCGAAAAAAATATCAACCCGTCAGGTGCCAGTATTGTTTGAGGCTGAGGTTGCACGAGGCCTGCTAGGACATTTTGTGCGCGCCATCAATGGTAGCGTTCAGTATCGCAAGTCTACTTTTTTGCTGGATCATCTGGGTAAGCCCGTTTTTCCGTCCCGTATTCGTATCGATGAACGACCGCACCTTATCGCCGCATTAGGCAGCGCGCCTTTTGACAGTGAAGGCGTGACTACCTGCGCACGGGATTTGCTTAACGGCGGCGAACTGCAGAGCTATGTATTGGACAGCTATAGCGCCCGGCGTTTGAAGATGCAGAGTACCGGCAATGCCGGTGGCACGCATAACGTGTTTATCAGTCACGATGATCTGGATCAGAGGCAGTTACTGAAAAAAATGGATCGCGGCATATTCGTTACCGAGGTGATGGGCCAGGGAGTAAATATTGTGACCGGAGATTATTCGCGCGGTGCCAGCGGCTTCTGGGTTGAAAATGGCGAGATTCAGTATCCCATCGAAGAGTTCACTCTGGCCAGCCGCCTACAAGACATGTATATGAATCTGCAGGCAGTGGGCAATGATCTAGATACGCGTGGCAACCTGTGTACCGGTTCATGGCTGATTGAACAAATGACGGTAGCGGGTGAATAAGCTTTAATCTCCCGCTGCTTGTAACGAAAAACGGTAGACGGTAGGATGGGTAGAGCGAAGCGAAACCCATCGGCAGATTACCATTAAAGCCTGTAGCTTGGGCTGAGTAAAACGAAGCCCAACAATCAAACTGTTTTCGGAGACAGGAACAGTGTCCGTTTCCCGGTTACTTTATCTACCTGTTCCCAGCTATCTACTTCAAATTCAATTTGCATCACGCTACAGGTGGTAAATGTTTCATTATCATTGCTTAATGTGGCGGCCAAATCTTCAAGCCCGGGATTGTGTGCAATGATCGCGAGGTTGTTTTTGTTGTTGTTCTGCTGGCGGATGATTTCGATTAGCGTTGCCGTAGATGCACAATAAAGATCATCGAGGTAACGGATAGACTCGTCTTTAATTTTAAGCTGCTCGCGCAACAGGGCCAGGGTTTGTTTGGCACGCGTTGCGCTGCTGCATAGTAGCTGATCAAATTTTATTCCCCGCTCATGCAGTGCTTGTCCCATGCGCAGCGCATCGCGGTGCCCACGTTGATTCAGACCACGCTCATAATCGGACAGACTGGCATCGTCCCATGATGATTTAGCATGACGGATCAGGCACCATTATCCCGGGGCGGGGTATCGAAAAAGCCGAGCTATATGTTGATTATCTGCTGCACTATTGCAGATAAATTAAGCTGCTTATTGACCCCTGCACTTGACAGCGATGCCTGTCAGCATTAGTTTTGTCATAATAAAAACATGTTTCTATAATTATTACAATAAAAGGGGGCAGGAATGAAACCATATAGCGTGAGTTTCAATAAGCGTTCACGTCTAAACCGGATGCCTGAAATTAGCCATAAAACAGCCGGGCTATTGCAACCACTGGAACCTGACGGGTTGACTGAACGATTATCAGCAAGTCTGATGATCGAGAATGATTTCTATCCCTGTTTTGACTGGACCTTTCCGCCGCCATTACTGAACAAGTCTGAAGCGCCAGCATCGACAGATGAATTGTTCATGCATGCTTCGGTTATTCCCGATGCTTTTAGCCTGTATTTACACAGTCCTTTTTGCAAAAGTCTGTGTAATTTTTGTTACTACACCATTATCCCGGGGCGGGGTATCGAAAAAGCCGAGCTATATGTTGATTATCTGCTGCGGGAAATGAACATGTATGCCGAGGTTATGCAGGATAAAAAATGCGAATCCATATATTTCGGTGGCGGTACGCCGACTTTTCTTGACGATCATTTGCTAGCTAAATTATTCGAAGGAATTAATAAGAATTTTAATCTTGCTGATAATGCGGAAATCAGCATAGAGTCTTCTCCTGGCACATTGCCACTCGGGAAGGTTGAGCTGTTGAGATCGCTGGGCGTTAATCGCCTGAGTTATGGCATTCAAACGCTGGATGAAAAGTTGTTGGCCAGCATGAATCGCCACTACTCCGTTGATGAGGCACTGCGGGAGCTGGATGTTGCGCTGGCGCTGATTGGTAATGTCAATGTCGATACTATGTATGGTTTTGAAAATGAATCCGAGCATGCGCTACAGGATACTCTGCAAAAATTTTATGATCTCGGGGTACCCAGCCTGTCGATTTATGCGCTGGACAGACAGCGGGATAACAAGAACAAGGAATTAGGTTTACCGCCGAAGGATGAATCGTATGCAGACAAGATTCGAATATTCTCCGAAGCGGATCATTTCCTGTTCCAGAAAGGCTATCGTCAGATATTGCAAAATGTTTACGCGATACCCGGTAAATCAACTTATCGTCATCAGGTGCGCCGTTGGGATAACCTGACGCTGGTGTCACTTGGCGTCGCCGCACAGGGTTATGCGCCGCGTACTCCCTACCAGAATTACCCGGCACTCAAATCCTATTACCGGGCGATTGATGAAGGACGTTTGCCGATCGTCACGGTTGATCATCTTTCTGCCGAGATGGAACTAATTCGTGAAGTCTCCAGCCAACTGCGCTTTACCCAGATTGATCTGGACTCCATTCAGCACAAGTATGGCGTGAATCTTTATATTGTTTTTGCCGATCTGATCGATTCACTCATCGAACTGGGCTATTTGCAGCGTGAACTGAATACTCTGCGCATGACCCCCAGCGCATCCTATTACAACAATATCATTCCCATGCTGTTTGCTCCCGATGCTTTTTCCCAGCAGTTGCTGGGACTGCCGGAAGAATATCTGCAGGCTTTTCCTGTTCCTTCGGTCATGGTTCAGGTGGGTTGCACCCAGAGTGCGCCCATCGAGGTGTCGCTTTGTGAATGAGTTTGACTAACGGAATGGTAGGATAAATATAGATTGGTCGGCGTGAGGGATTCGAACCTTCGATCCCTCAGTCCTGAATGGTTAAATATGCAAAATTCCGGCGAGGTTTTCGCTGTTGCAAAACATGCTCTACCATTCACAGGAAAACACCACGATCCTCTGTTCTGGTGATAAAGTGAGATGATTATTAGATTTTTCTTTCTGCTGGTTTGTCTTCTAGTTTGAGTAATCGTTCACTTCGCCAAACTCTAACTACGTGAATCAATTTTTCTTCTCTTAAATAC
>JAADGZ010000241.1 GCA_013152045.1 Gammaproteobacteria bacterium | reverse complement strand
ACCAGGAACCAAATTTTCCTGTAGCAAATGTAAGGAAAATTTTTACATTGGCTTTGGAGTTTTTAAGAATAACGAAAAATAGAAACAAGTAATATGCTCACTCCAATAACACTTGATTTTCTAATCGGTCAGACATATCGTTACCATATATAAATAACTGGTGACAATATGTCTGAACACAAAAATAAGCTACATCCTGATGAAATATTCCGTAAACACGGCGGCCAGCTCCGTATGAGTGAGGCTGTCAAGCTCGGAATATCGCGCTACACCCTCTATAAAATGCGGGATAATGGTGTTGTGGAGCAGGTTTCACGGGGAATTTATAGGCTGGTGGCTCTGCCACCAATTAGTCAACCCGACCTGGTTACCGTGAGTCTGCGGTTTCCAAAAGCCGTGATTTGTCTGATTTCAGCCCTTTCATATCATGGTCTAACCACCCAGATTCCTCATGAAGTTTCTGTGGCAGTACCCCGTGATACCAGAATGCCTTCGCTGGATTACCCACCAGTACATGCCTACAAATTCTCAGCTGAGGCATTTAAGGCCGGGATTGAAAAGCATCCGATAGATGGCGTCATCATGCAGATTTACAGTGCTGAGAAAACGCTAGCGGATTGCTTTAAATACCGCAATAAGCTCGGGATGGATGTGGTGCTGGAGGCTCTGAAACTCTATCGAAGTCAGAAAAAATTCAATATGGATAAGCTGCTGAAATATGCCCGGGTATGCCGAGTAGAAAACATCATGAAGCCCTATCTGGAGGCCAGCCTGTGAGCCACTNNNACTTATGAACAGGGGGACACGAAATATTGCTGCATCAGTTCGGCAGAAGCTTAAAAATCAGGCAAACAAGGGTAAGCGCCCTTTTGCAGAATTGCTTCAGTATTATGCGATGGAACGTTTTTTATACCGCTTAAGTCAATCTAAGCATGCTGGCCTGTTTATTCTTAAAGGCGCATTGATGCTCAGGGTTTGGCAGTCGCCTCAATGTCGTCCGACCATGGACATTGATATGCTAGGTAGAACCAGCAATGAAGTAGACGATATTTGTGCGCAGGTTGCCGATATTGTTTCTATCGAAGTGGATGATGGCCTAGTCTTTGACTCATCCACCATTCGCGGCGAACGGATAAAAGAGGATGCCGATTATGAAGGTGTCCGTGTACGTTTTATTGGAGCACTGGATAATGCCCGTGTGAATATGCAGATTGATATTGGCTTTGGTGACATCATTCACCCTGAGCCGACTGAGGCTGAGCTGCCGACCATACTGGATTCACCGGCACCCCGGTTACTTTGCTATAGCCGTGAAAGTGCGATTGCCGAGAAATTTGAGGCCATGATAAAGCTGGGAGCCTTGAATAGTCGTATAAAAGATTTCTATGATATCTGGCTTTTGTCCCGGCAATTCGAGTTTGACGGTGCTGAATTAGCTGAGGCAATACGGTTGACACTCGATAATCGTGAAACTGAAATTCCAGAGATCGTTATATCTTTTACTGATGAATTCATCAAAGCGAAGGATAAGCAATGGACGGCGTTTCACAAACGACTAGGCCAGGAGCGTGTTCCTGCCAATTTTGGTGAAATCGTAGCTGGTGTTGAGGATTTCCTGAAACCCGTTGCAATAGCAGTATCTGCGGGTGAACCATTTTTACATAAATGGTCTATTTCAGATTCATGGGTATAGCAGTCAAAACGGGATTTATTGTCTTGCCTTATTGAATCAAGTTGGGTGATAAATTAGATAGACAATTAACCATCCCATTGCAATACCGATATTCTTATTCTATATCCACGCACTTACAAGGGTTAATCTATCCCCCCCCAGCGGCTCTGCGTCTGCATTCAGCATATGGATACTCATTGTCTAAAAATAATGAACAAATTTTTATTCTGAAATAGAGCAAATATAAAGAAAATCAGAGGCAGGAAAACCCCAGATGTCCCAGGAGTGTCCCAAAAGGAAAAAGGGTTAGTAGCTGTTAACCACTAACCCTTTGATATTTATGGTGGGCCGTCCGCGACTCGAACGCGGGACCATCGGATTAAAAGTCCGGTGCTCTACCAACTGAGCTAACGGCCCGAAAGGCTTGGTACGATGGGAGATGAGTAGGCGAGAACCTGCTTTGCCCCTGTACAAGAAGGCGTGAATTGTACCGAATTTCGCAGGAATAACAACCCCATAGGGCTGTTATTCCTGCTGGCGATTTAAATTATCGCTAATTTAAATCGCGTCCAGCTTGCGCATGCTGGTCGGTAATAGTTTCATGTCTACCAGGGCGCTGAGGAAGGCCTTAATGAAGCTGGCTTCATCTTCATAGACCAACTTGTAGTACTGGATTTTCATGGTCAGGGCGCTGCCAAATATGATTCCGGTGAAGGTAAAGAAAGAACCTAAGGCCAGTGTCGAAATCCCGGTGACACCCTGGCCAATGGTACAACCCAGGCCCAGTACACCGCCAACGCCCATCAGGAAAGCACCGATGAAATGATTCAAAAAATCCTTGAAATTTGCAAACCACTCCAGCCGGAAACTACGCGAAATGACTGACCAAATAAAGGAACCGGCGATCACACCAAGTACCGCCATCACCCCGAAAGTAACATAGGCATTGTCAAAGCTGTGCAAGATCAGACGCAGGATCTGGCCAATCGGATTAATAAAGGTAAACGATTGCACCCCAACATCTCTAGGCCGGGCATCGGCATTATCTTCGAGCATATCCCAGGAGTCTACGCTGGCATAATCGGTCCAGCTCAGCATATCGCCATCGGCGGAGATAGTTACCAAAGCAGCGGTGATATACCAGACGGCCAGCACCGACAGGCCCACCACGAGGCCACCGAGGATATTGTCAAAACTGCGGCGAAAATCTGCCGATTTCAGAATATACACAAGCAGGGCTGCCGCCAACACGAGTCCAACAATCATACGCATGGTTGCCACGTCTCCGCCCACATTTGCAGCCAGCAGGCTGCCCAGATCCTGCGGTGTGCTCAGACTGATACTAAGCTTGCTGGTCCAGCTATAAAACAGTTCGGAATACAACGTTTGGTCGGTGCCAGGAAAAGGATTAAGCATAAAGTAGGCGGTGACCGAAATAACCGCAAATACTACGATTGACTTGAGATTGCCACCACCGAGGCGCACCAAGGTCTTGTTGGCGCAACCACTGCCATAGGTCATGCCGACACCGAAAATAAGGCCTCCGAGAATATATTCTAACCAGGCAAAGTTGCTGCCACGGTAAGGGGGCAAAGTCTTGTCCATACTGGCGATGCCATTGGATTCCAGCACGACCACGCCGATGACGGCCACGCAGATGGCCAGCAACCAGGCACGAAAACGACTCTTGTCGCCCATGTTGACCCAGTCGGAAACCGCGCCCATCGTACAGAAATTGGTTTTATTGACCACCGCTCCCATGATGAACGCTGTTGCAAAAACCGCCCACAGCACAGTCGACTGCGCACTTGAAAAATCTTCAAAAATCACAAATATTCCTCCTTATGTTGACCCTGCGGCCGATATTGTCATGGTTTTACACCGCATATCATCGCCAGAAAAACACCTGCACTGACGAATTAACAGGGGTAGACGGAAAAACTGTTAACTTTATTCCGTATTTTCGGCCTGACAACGCGCAGGTTCCTGATAAAGCGTAGGATCAGGCAGATCGGCGGCGGCAAACCCTGCCGCCCGTAAACGACAGGCATCACAACAGCCACAGGCATAACCAGCTTCGTCTGCCGCATAACAGGAAACCGTCATACGGTAATCCACCCCCAGGCGGGTACCCAGGCGAATGATATCTGCCTTGCTCAAATCAATCAGCGGCGTTTCGATATGCATCTTGCGTCCTTCCACGCTCGCCTTTGTCGCCAGGTTGGCCATACGTTCATAGGCTTCGATATATTCTGGTCGACAGTCAGGATAACCGGAATAATCCACCGCATTGACGCCGATAAAAATATGCCCAGCTCCCAGCACTTCCGCCCAGGCCAGCGCCAGTGACAAAAAGACCGTATTGCGCGCAGGTACATAGGTGGCCGGGATTCCTTCAGAGGCGGACTGCGGCACTGGAATCGCAGCATCGGTCAACGCGGAACCACCGATGCTATCCAGATTAAGGCTAATGAGCTTATGCTCGACCGCGCCTAGACAACTTGCCAGTTTTCTCGCCGCTTCCAGCTCATAACGATGGCGCTGGCCATAGTCGAAACTAAGCGCATAGCAGGCATAGCCCTGCTCTTTTGCCAAGCCCAGCACGGTACTGGAGTCCAGCCCGCCGGATACCAGAATTACCGCCTTTTTCATCGTCCTTTTTCATCTCCCCACAATAGTTTATGTAATTGAATCTGCATTCGCACCGGTAGACGATCAGCCAGAATCCAGTCGGCCAGATCCGTTGCCGCTAACTCCCCCTGTACTGGCGAGAACAGCACTTCGCAGCGCTGCGTCAGATTGTATTCATCCAGTTTCGAACGCGCCCAGTCATAGTCTGCCCGTGTGCCCAGTACGAATTTGAGCTGATCGCTCTGTTTGAGTTCGCCTATGTTCAGATAACGATTTTTAGATTCCTCACCTGACGAGGGTGTTTTCAGATCCATGACGATGTTCACGCGTGGATCAACAGCGGCAATATCCAGCGCTCCGGAGGTTTCCAGAGAAACGGCATAACCGGCATCACACAATTGCTCCAGCAAATACAGGCTGTTTTTCTGCGCCAGCGGCTCCCCGCCCGTTACGGTAATATAATGTGGATGGAAAGCCGCAGTCTGCTGAAGGATATCTACACAGGACACCCATTCGCCACCCTGAAAAGCATAGCGGGTATCGCAGTAAAGACAACGCAGAGGACAGCCCGTCAGACGGATAAAGACGGTCGGCCAACCCACCGTGCGGGATTCACCCTGCAGAGAATAAAAAATTTCACTGACGCGCAGGCGCTCCTGCTCCGCTGGGTGGCTTGGCATCAGGATGCGTTATTAATCTTGATTTTCTGCAACAGGTTCTGCGCCTGTCCGGCTTCAGTAGTACGCGGATAAGAGGCCAGTAATTGTTCGAGCATCGCCTGGGCCTTGGGGTAGTCTTTCAGTTCATAATAGCTGTAACCAATCTTCAACATCGCCTCGGCGCGTTTGGGACTGCCGGGATAATTGTCGATCAGTTTCTGGTAATCGACAATCGCCGTTTTAAAATCCCGTTGCGCATAACTGGCTTCGGCCAGCCAATATTGGGCAATATGGGCATAACGACCATCAGGGTATTTTTCAATAAAACTGCGAAAGGCCAGCCCTGCTTTGTCGTAACGCAGTTCCCGTAATAAATCGAAGGCTTTCTGATAGGCTTGCTGTTCTGTTTCCGGTTGTGGATTGGGTACCTCTTTGGCGGCTACCGCAGTACGCGTGCCACTGGTGGGTTTACCGCCCACGACCGTTTTGCTGATGGGCGCGGCTACCGATTTATCTGAGCCAGGCGCAACCGCCGCCTTACCCGTCCCGCCCTTGGTAGCTGGTAACGGTGGTGGCGTGTCCACGGCAACAGCTGACTGAGTAGTCTGTTTGCGTTCCAGTTGTAATAAACGTCGATCGATATCGATATAAAGCTCTCGCTGGCGTTTCCGGAGCTCATCCAGCTTGTGCATCTGTACTTCATTGTCGCCCTGAATAGTCTGCACATCTTTTTGCAAATTCTCCAGGCGCAACAGAATGTCTACCAAGCCCCGGCTATTGACCAATCGCTCCAACCGCTCGACCCGTTCTTTCGTCGTCGGCGGCGCAGGAATGGCGGGGGCCTTGATTGATTTGACGGGCTTAGTCGTTGCCGCTTCCTGGGCGATGGATTGCGTGGCCAGTCCCAGACTTAACACGGCCAGCAAAGCAGAAGATAAGAGTGTTCGCTGCATGATCAATATCCTGAATAAAGAAATTCTACACGGCGGTTGAGTCGCCAGGCGGCTTCATTGTGATCTAGCGCCACCGGTCGTTCCTCACCAAAACTGATCAGCTGTACCTGTGAGGGTGACACGCCCTGAACCAGTAACAGCTGTTCAACTGCCCTGGCACGACGTTCGCCCAAAGCAATATTGTACTCCCGACTGCCGCGTTCGTCGGTGTGACCTTCGAGCACCACGGTCACTTTCGGGTGCGCGGAAAGATACTTGGCATGCGCAGCGATCACCTCACGATCATCGGCACTCAGCGAGCTGCTGTCCAGGCCAAAGTAGAATACGCGTTTGGCCAGTGGACCATTGGGATCTTCCAGTTCCCGACCAACAAACGAATCGCCCATCTCGGCACCATAACGCTGATCCTGGGCACCGGTTTCGCCTTCTTTCTGTTTCTGCTGTTCGGCCGCAAGGGCGGCGGCATCTTCATCGCTGACCCGTTTTTTCACCGGGCTGAATTTACAACCGGCCAGGCTCACGACAAAAATAGCGATAAGCAAATATTTAAAGCCTTTTCCCATAATTTCCACCTTCTTTGTTAAATCATATTTAGCATGAACATGCAGTGCCATTACTTGAATGCTTATTTAAACGGTGACCAGGCCGGCTCTCTCACATCCCCGGTCTGCAGGCTCAAACGTTGATGCGCCCGTCCATCCACAGAAACCTCTGCCAAAATACCGCGATAATTATCCTCAGTCGCATAGATAATCATTGTACCATTCGGAGAAAAACTGGGTGATTCATCCAGCCGGGATTTAGTCAAAACCTGGAAGCGCCCGGTCTTTAGCTCCAGTACCGCGATATGAAATTTTCCCTGTTCCCGATGCACCATCGCCACCCGCCGACCATCCGGTGAAATCGAAGCGCGGGCATTATAGTTGCCTTCAAAGGTCAGCCGCCGCGGGCGTCCTGTGGGCATACTCTGTCGGTTCAGTTCCACCCGGTAAAGCTGGGGTGAACCGCCGCGATCCGAGGTAAAAATCAGCGCATTGCCATCCGGGGTCCAGACGGCTTCCGTATCAATCGCATAATGATGCGTTACGCGGGTAAATTTTTTAGTTTTTAGATCGACAACATAGATCTCAGAATTACCGTCTTTAGAAAGGGTCAGAGCCATGCGCCGACCATCCGGCGACCAGGCCGGTGCACCATTGATTCCCTTGAAATCGCTTATTTTTATCGTCTGACGAGTAAGTATATTCTGGATATAGATTCTTGGACGACCACCGAAAAATGAAACATAGGCCAGGCGCTTGCCATCCGGTGCCCAGGCCGGAGACAACAACGGCTGGGTGGACTCATAGACAATTTGCTCATCAAAACCATCCGAATCGGCAATCGCTAAACGATAGAGTTTCTTACCCTTGCGGTTTTTGGTCAGCGTAATATAGGCGATATGCGTATCAAACGCGCCACGCACCCCGGTGATAGTTTTGTAGATAATATCGCTGATCTGGTGGGCGGTAATACGTAAGCTCGGTTTGCGACTGCGAATACTATAACCGGCCAATTGCTTGCCTTTGTACACATCCAGTAACTGAAACTGGATCTGGAAACTGCCATCCATCTGCGGAATGGTTTTGCCCACGACCACATAGTCTACTTTTAGTGCACGCCAGTCGGCAAGATTCACCTTGCCGGCTTCGCTGGGGGTGGCGATCATATCCTCTTCTGGCAGAGCCTTGAAGAAGCCGCTGCGCTGCAAATCCGCCGCGATAATTTTATTCATGTATTCGGGCGGCGCACCGTTGCCCGCCCAGGCGAAGGGCACAATAGCAATGGGTGCTGCGCCCTCTACGCCCTGGGTGATTTCAATCGTCAATACCGCATGCGCCTGGGATACGGCCAGCATGAGCAGGGAAAAAATAAAAGATAACTGTTTTTTCATGTTCTGTATTGGCTTCTGTTTTTTAATTTACGCTGTCTGCGAGATTACATGATCCTGCCACAAGCTGCGGGGTATTAATTGATGGGTTTCGCTTCGCTCTACCCATCCTACGGCTTCATTCACACTTCGTTTTGCTCTACCCATCCTTCTGGACTTCGTGCTTCGTTTTGCTCAGCCCAATCCTCATCCCTATGCTAAAGATCACGGGGTTCAAATGAAAATATCACTTGCCTGAATTCATCAAACAAGCCGCTGTCGAGGCTCGGTACCGGCAGCGGTGCTGCGCGATATACGGCGGTTTCCACCGACCGATCGAAGGCAAGATTACCACTGCTTTTGATAATCTGCACATCGATTACCTTACCATTGGGAATAATTCTGACTTTTACCTCACAACGGAGACCTTTCACCTCTTGTGCCGGCACGGTCCAGTGCCGAGTTACGGCATTTTTTATCAGCCCCAGGTATCGGCTTATCTCGCGCTGCCTGCCCTGTTGCCGTGCCGCCTCCTGCCGACGCCGTTCGGCAGCCAGCTTCTGTTTCATTTCTTCTTCCTGAAGCACCCGCTCTTCCTGCCGCTTACGCTCCTCGTCCTTGATGCGTTTCTGCTCTGCCTGGCGGCGCTTCTTTTCTTCTGCCAAACGTTTTTGCCGCTGCTGTTCGAGCTTTAATTGTGCCTGGCGTTTTTTCTCTGCCACTTCTTTTTGTTTACGTTTCAACGCGGCTTGCTTGCGCTTTTTCTCCACCGCCAGGCGTTTCTTTTTTTCCGCTTTCTTTTCGGCTATCAGGCGTTTTTTCTCTGCCCGCTGCGCCTGTTCACGCAATCGCGCCTGCTTTTGCCTATAGGCCTGTTCTTTTATTTTCTGCTGCTTGCGCGTTTCGGCATCACGCAGCCGCTTTATGCGTGCATCGATCTGTTTTTCATCGACGGCTTGAGCCTTGATCACTTCCAGCTCAGGACCCTTCACGCTGTCAGTCTTATCGCTGCTAAAGGTGAAACTGAGCACCAGGATGGCGATAAAAACAATATGCGCGAGCACAGCCAGTACCGCCGCGCGCGGATTATTCCTAATCTGCTGCCACATTTAATGCCTGCCTGATTTTTCGGGCATCCGCGTAACCAGGCCAACCTGCTCAACGCCCGCCTGCTTCAGCTCAGCCATCAATACCACGACCTTGCCGTAATTCGCATTTTTATCGCCTTTGACATATACCGTATTGTCCTGACGATGCCTTAGCACAGCCTTGATCCGGATCATCAACTTGCCGGTCGACAATGCTTGCTCGCTGTTTTCGCCCAGATTCAAATAATAGCGTCCATCCCGATCCACCGTAACAATAAGGGGTTCTTCGTCCTTTGGGGTGATGGGTTTGGCATTAGTCTGCGGCAATTCGACACTGATACCCTGACTCAGTAGCGGTGTGGTGATCATAAAAATCACCAACAGCACCAACATCACGTCGATATAAGGCACCACGTTAATTTCGGACATGCGTTTTTTGCGCACACGGCGAATAGGCTGGGCGGAATACATATCAGTTATGCACCTGCCGCTGTAGGATGGTCGAGAACTCTTCCACAAAAATATCGTAACGACTGATGATGCGCTCAACATCGTTGGAATAGCGGTTATAGGCAATCACTGCCGGAATGGCCGCAAACAGGCCCATGGCAGTGGCGATCAGGGCTTCGGCGATACCCGGCGCTACCGAGGAAATCGTCGCCTGTTTGACCGCTCCCAGAGCCATAAAGGAATTCATGATTCCCCAGACCGTACCAAACAGGCCGACATAGGGGCTGGTGGAACCTACTGTGGCAAGGAAGGACAGATTCATTTCCAGGTTGTCGATTTCACGGTTCAAGGCTACCCGCATGGCCCGTTGTGCGCCCTGCAATACGGCCATCGGTTCGGCATTGCTGTTTTTACGTAATTGCATGAACTCGCGGAAACCCGCCTCGAATATCATTTCCATGCCGGTCAGGCGGCCGCGCCGGTTGGACAAACGTTTATATAGTTCACCCAGATCGGCACCGGACCAGAACTTGCGTTCAAAACGATCTGCCGAGATGCGGGCTTTTTTGATCGCCGCACTTTTTAGAAAAATCACCGTCCAGGAAATCAGCGACACTACCAATAACAGCAACAACACCAGTTGCACCACAAAACTGGCATTCAAGATCAGATGTGAAATCGAAAGTTCAGGCAAAAGCTATTCTCCATCACTACATTCGGCAACCAGGGATGCCGGTAAGGGTCGGGGTTTGAAACTGTTATAGTCAAGGCAGGCGATCTTGATCCGGCCCTGACACAAAATTGTCTCGTCGTTATTTCTGCGAATGATCTGTTCAAAGCTCAGGCTGGCCCGGCCCAGCTCCAGCACATCTGCGCTGACGTTCAAGGCTTCATTGAAACGGGCCGGGCGCAAATAATCCACCTGTACCGAACGCACGGCAAATATGACCGACTCACGGGCAATCAGTTCATCCTGTTCCAGACCCAGGCTGCGCAACCACTCGGTGCGCGCGCGTTCCATAAATTTCAGATAGTTGGCGTAATAAACTACGCCGCCAGCATCCGTGTCCTCATAATATGTCTGAACCGGCCATAGAAATGTGCTCCGCTTATCAGTCATGAATCATCTTCCGCTGAAAGCATGTCCAGTGAAGTCTGCTCGGCGTCCCGCAATGATGCGGGTATGTTCAAACCAAAATGTAAATAGGCATGGCGGGTCGCGGTGCGCCCGCGCGGGGTGCGCATAATGAAGCCCTGCTGGATCAGATAAGGCTCCAGTACATCCTCGATAGTGCCCCGCTCTTCACCGATGGCCGCCGCTAACGAGTCAACCCCCACCGGGCCGCCGGAAAATTTCTCCATGATCGCCAGCATCAGTTTCCGATCCATCATATCGAAACCCTCGGCGTCCACGTTCAGCATGTCCAGAGCCCGTTGCGCCACCGCCGTGGTAATCCGGCCTTCGGCTTTGACTTCGGCATAGTCCCGCACCCGGCGCAGCAAACGGTTGGTAATGCGCGGTGTCCCCCGTGAGCGGCGAGCAATTTCCAGGGCGCCACCGTCATCAATGTGCAGATTCATGATCGAAGCCGAACGTTTGACAATACTGACCAGATCGCTGGCGTTATAAAATTCCAGTCGCTGAACAATGCCAAAACGGTCCCGCAGTGGCGAAGTTAGCAGCCCGGCACGAGTGGTCGCC
>JAADGZ010000127.1 GCA_013152045.1 Gammaproteobacteria bacterium | reverse complement strand
CCGTTTAACATGGGTGCATCACTTGTACGGCGCAGTTTGTGACTTTTTAGTGCTGAAATGGTGTAATGATCCGTGGCTCGGGAAATCATGGCCATTTTTATGCCGTTGAAGCCTATGGTATTAAAGGGTTTTCTCAGTTCCAATGTTTTATTTGTCAATGGGCCGTTGATGATTTTGACACCGGCCAGTGGTTCGCCTTTTACGCTTGTTGAATCTACTTTATTTTTAGTGTTAATTAACTGGGTTTCTTCAATTTCAGCTTGGATGAACATGGTGGGTTCATATTCAGTTTCAGTGTCATCATAAAAGGTAAACTGATAATTACCCATCTGAATAACATCGCCGTGTTTGATGAGCGTTTTCGTGACTCTGGCACCATTCATAAGCGTACCGTTAGTGCTGCCCAGGTCATCGACATAAATATGTTCGCCCATGGAAATGATCAGCGCGTGGCGACCGCTGACAGTCAGATCGTTAAGTTGAATGTCATTGCCATGTTTTCTGCCAATGCTGAGACTGTCTTTTTCGATGGGATATTCTCGAATTACGGCGCCATCCAGTGTAAGAATTAATTTGCTCATATCCTTATTCCATTTTATCTAAATAGGCGTTCCAAATACCAGCACATATTTGGAATGCTCGTTCGTCCTGAGCTTGTCGAAGGACAAGCAGATTAAGCACTTTATTTACAGTATTTCCAGATTATTACTCGGTTATGTTTTTATCTAAATCATCGGTTAAATTTTCACTGTCCCGGTAACGTTCAAAATCTGCTTTGTTGCGTGCTTTCATATAGGCGTCATCGCCATTGATAAGTTTAGCATCTAATAAGCGCTTGAGGGCGGTATCCATTAATTGCATGCCCTGCATAGCGCCACTCTGGACTATATTGTCCAGTTGTTCGGACTTTCCTTCGCGTATGACGTTAGCAATAGCAGGATTGTTTACCATTATTTCGATGGCCGCAATACGACCTTTGGCATCGGCAGTGCGCAGTAATTGTTGGGAAATGACACCGCACAACGAGGTTGACAACATGGTGCGTACATAAGCTTCTTCGCCCGGCGGAAAAACATTGATAATGCGGTCGATAGATGAAGCGGCGCTGCTGGTGTGCAGGGTGGCCATGACCAGGATACCCATTTCGGCTGCGGTTAAGGCGAGGTGGATGGTTTCAAGATCACGCAGCTCACCGACCAGGATGACATCCGGATCTTCGCGTAATGCGGAATGCAGAGCGGCGGCGAAATCTTTTGTATGATCGCCTACTTCACGCTGACTGATGAGGCAGTTTATGTTCTGGTGAATAAATTCAATCGGATCCTCAATCGTAATGATATGGCCTTTGCGTTCGTGATTGATGTAGTTGATCATGGCCGCCAGGGTGGTGGATTTACCTGAACCAGTGGGGCCGGTAACCAGGATCAGGCCTTTGCGCTGGCGGGCGAGGTTTTTTATAACCGGCGGCAGCCCCAGTTCATTGAGACCCTGTATTTCGCTGGGAATAACACGAAATACGGCGCCAAGACCATCCATATGCTTGAAGGCATTGACACGGAAACGTGCCAGTCCGTCAACCTGATAGGCAAAGTCAAGATTGTTTTCCTGTTCGAATTTCTTTATTTCCGCCCGGCTCATGATTTGATAAATTAAATCTTGCGTTTCGCTGCTGCTGAGTTCACGGTATTTTACAGTGTAGGTGTCGCCATTGAGTCGCACCCTGGGCGGATTGCCGGCGACCAGATGCAGATCGGAGCCTTTCTGTTTCACAACCAGTTCAAGAAAAGCATCCACTCTGTTCATGCTAATAGTTCCTCTTAGCTGACAACAAGATTGACCTGGGGCAGCAGATCTGGATTGGTAACAAAACGTTGAAACTGTTTTTTATCAAGCGCGTTGACATAGGCGTCATCCGGGTCGATTTCCTTGTTTTTTAATGCTTCCAGTAAGGCTTGATCCATTAATTGCATGCCCTGTTCACGCCCGGTCTGGAGAATGGATGGGATTTGAAAATTTTTCTTATTGAGTATCAGGTTACCGATAGCGGAAGTATTAAGCATGATTTCCATAATTGCCTTGCGTGCCCGGCCATCGACCGTGCGGACCAGTTTCTGGCTGATTACGCCTTGCAGGTGCTGGGCGAGAAAAGTTTCGGCCAGGGCTTTTTGTTCTGTTGGCATCGCATCGACAATGCGATCAATCGTTTTGACTGCGGATGTGGTATGCAGGGTGCCAAGTACCAGATGGCCGGTTTCGGTTGCGGTCATGGCCATGCTGATGGTTTCCGGATCGCGCAGTTCACCCACAAGGATGACATCCGGATCTTCGCGTAATGCCGCATGCAAACCATCGGCAAAACTTTTTACATGGGGACCGACGCTGCGTTGAATAATCAGTGACTGTTTGCTTTTGTGTATGTATTCAACCGGATCTTCCAGGGTAATAATATTGTATTTTCGGTTCTCATTGAGCCAGTCAATCATGGCCGCAAGGGTGGTGGATTTTCCTGTCCCTGTTGCCCCGGTAACTAGAATCAGCCCCTGGTTGGCGTGCAGCATTTTTTCAATGACTTCAGGAATGCCAAGTTCTTCCATAGTTGGAATGCTGGGGGCGATAACTCTGAAAGCGCCACCTGGGCCGCTGAGCTTTCTGAACAGGTTGACGCGATAACGACCGGCATCGTCTGAGTCATAAGAAAAGTCCAGATCGTTGCCCTGTTTGTAATGCTCCAGTAAGTCCGTTGGAATTATTTCATCAAGCAGTTCTTCCAATTCTTCTGCTCCCAGGTTGCGAAATTTTATTTCATCCAGTTCGCCATGCAGGCGAATGAGTGGGGGGCTGCCAACCGCAAGGTGGATGTCTGAGGCACCTTGATCACGGCCGAGTTTTAGGAAGGCATCAATGCGTGCCATCAGTCTGTATCCCTGTCATACAGGGTTTGTAGATCCCTGGCTAGTTCGTCGATATGTTGATAGCGTTGTTTGGGATCGACATGAATGGCATGCATGATGATATTATTTAGTTCCTCATTTATTTTTGGATTCATTTTTGTGGCTTGCATGGGTTTGCCTTCAACATGCTTGAACAGCGTGGCCATATGATCTTTTTCTTTGAACGGTGGGCGGCCGGTGAACATTTCATACATGACGATGCCCAGGCTGTAGATGTCGGTGCGGGTGTCGATTTTTCTTCCGCGTACCTGTTCAGGTGCCATATAAGTCGGCGTGCCGACTAGAATGCCGCTTTTTGTGATACGTGCATCACCCTGTGAAGCCGCAGCGGCAAGACCGAAGTCAACGATTTTGACAACATTGTTTTTGTCGACAAGGATGTTGGCGGGTTTAATATCACGATGTACGACGTTGGTTTTGTGCGCGATATTGAGGCCGTTACAGATATCAATGATAATCTTAATATTGCGTTTTATATCGCTCGTGAGTTTGTTTTTTATTTCATAGCTAAGTGAATGGCTGTCGAAATATTCCATGCTGATAGCGTAGGATTTGCCGAAAGTCAGAAAATCGTAGATGCGGATAACATTGGGATGGGTGATTTTACGCGTGTAACGCAGTTCATAAACAAAGCGTTGGATAACGCTTTCATCGGTGGCCATTTGCGGATTGAGAAATTTCAGAATAATTTCTTCATTGACCATTTTATCCTTGACCAGGATAACGAAGCCGAATGCGCCTTTACCGATGTGTTTGACGATCTCATAACGATCATTTAGGAGCATGCCGGGTTTCAGCATGGCCGGATCGATTTGTTGTATGGTTGCATCAGACAGTGGTTGTTGCCGGGAAATGTTGGTTTTTTCTTCGCCTGAGTTAAGCGTAGATTTGGATTTTGAGCTGGAATTCCTATCTGTCATAAACCGGTTTTTGCTAATGATGGTATTCAGGGTTGCCGAGGCAACCTGTCTGATATCCTCATCTTCGTTTTCTAATACCTGCTTGAGGGCGCTTTCAACATTTTCAGAATGCTGATGATCGGATAGTTCGCCAAGGGCTTCAATGATATTCTTTTTTAGCGATATTTCACTTCCCTGCAATTTTGATATCAATGGGCTAATGGCATCGGTGTTGCCTATATCAGTCAGTGCGTGAATGGCAATCTTGGCGGATTCAGGTTGATCATTCAGCATTTTCACCAGGGCGGGTATGGCACGATCTGAACCCAGTTTGGCTAGTGCGTCGGCGGCGCGTTCGCGCACCCACCAGTCTTTATCGTCGAGCGCATTTATGAGGTAGTCGATGGCGCGTTCATCTTTGATTGAATTCAGAATTTCTACCGCAGTACGGCGAAAAAAGTCATCTTCATGATTGAGTAGTTCAAGTACCGCTTCGACCACTTTTGGACCGCCAATGGAACCCAGTGCATCTGCCGCGCGTACCTTCACCCACCAGTCCTGATCCCGCATGGCATGGAGTAAATCTTTGATCGAGGAGGGATCGGCTACTTCATTAAGAACTTCAACTGCTGCCCGGCGTATGTATTCAGATTCGTCCTGAAGAATTTCCACCAGGTATTTGACGATATCGGGATCTTCTATTTTTACCAGGGTTTCGATGGCTCTGGCCTGGACTGTCAGGTTGGGATCTTTTAGTGCGGGACAGATTTCTCGGGCTGAAACCGGGATTTTCATTTTCCCCAGGCCGTCCAGTGCCGCCAGGCGTATTTCATTGTGCTTGTCTTTGAGTAGCTGCAGGAGTTTATCTCTGACCTGTTCGATACTGAATTTTGCAAGTAGCCGGGCAATATGCAGGCGGGTGTTGGGATCCTTGCTTTCAGCATAGACTAATAATTTTGGCACCATATTTTCCTGCACAATGTCTTCCAGTACTTTGAAAATAAGGATTCTGATATTTTTATCTACATTTTCCAGGGCCTTAAAAAGTTTCTCGCTATGGAGTGATTGTTTGTGACTGTTGAGAATCTGTACCAGTACATTCTTGTGTATTTCTGGATCTTCAAATAGCTGTATCAGACGATTGGGATCATATTTCTGTGATTTGCTGAGCAGGCGCATAACATGGGTGACGATGGTTTTGTCTTCGTCAGCCAGTGCATCCATGTAATAGGGCAGGGTCTGGTTGTCGATAAAGTTAAGCAGCAGGTTTTCAAGAGGTTTGTTGTTGGGCGATTCGGCAATGGCAGAAATTAATTTAGGGATGGTGGATTCACCGATACTCTTGATTTTGACGACCGCGTTTTTCAATTCACTGGCACTGACCTGATTATGTGCTAATACAATGGAAATGGCCTTATTGGCCTTGAATGAATCGAGCAGCGCCATGAACTATCCTGTATCCATACTTCTACGTGAGTGAGTCTTATTGGTGTAATTTACTGGGCGGGTTGTTATACCTCATTGGTGACATAGTTTATATAGGACTTGTTTATCAGACATATTGCCTTTTCATCGGTATAAATTTTGATGAAACGTTCATCTGTACGATTGAGATAATCAAACAGGCGGCTTTTATTCTGTGGCAGAGCTTCCTGTATTTTACCTTTGATGATGGCACCATCCATCATCTGAATTTGACAATCAATGACGGCGGTCGAGGTTATGCTAGCGGTATTTTCAGTATATTCGAGTCGAAGTACGGAATTGCGGTTATAAAAGCGTAATTGCTCAGGATCTTCCAGGCTAATGACAATGAAAGGGGCGTCGCCATTCAGAGCTTCAATGGGTTCTTCTTCGCCAGCATGGAGAACGCTTTGTGCAAGAACGAAAATTGAGCCGATGACTTGACCATCGGGGTGTACCCATAGTTTGGCCTGTCGCTTGTTTTTTGGAACTTTGAAGAGTTCATTTGACACCGATATGATTCCCTGGTTATCTATTGTCCGCGAATCTGCATATTCGCACAGATTATATAACGATCGTGTAATATTTTGAAATTATAGATGTTTTCATTAAATATTATTAATTATCAGGTATTTCCAGTAGGTTGGGCATGATTTTTGTGCTTGAGTGTGAGACTAAACATTTTCCACTGCGGGTTATTTTCAACTTAGATCGAACTTATTGGCAGTTGGTGATTCAATATTAAGGAAAGCCTGGTTGTTTCCCTTTCTCTAACAAGGACGATGATACCGCCTGATGGCAAACCTGATTATTAAAAATGGAACCTATTTGGGCATGTTGTTTAGCCTGGATGATGATGTGACGATTGGACGAGCACAGGGGGAAACCCGCAAAGCTGGGACGCAGATCTATATTGATGATGAAAACATCAGCCGCAATCATCTTCGTATATCGGCAAATGAGAATGGCTATTACATCGAGGACCTGGTTTCGACTAATGGTACCTGCCTGGGTAATACCCCGTTAGTTCCCGGACAGCATTATGCCTTGCATGATGGTGAAGTGATCCAGTTGGGTGAGACGCAGTTGCTGTTTACCGATCTTGATGCGGATACTCTTTTTAACCGGCGCAGGCAGAGTGCAGCTTCGGCGGATACAGCATTCGAATTCAATGATGAAGCGCCCACCCTTGAGGTGATTCCAGGCCGACAACTGCAGCAGGAAGCCAGTCTGATAATTGATGCCTCTCAACTGATGCAGGATCTGCAAAAGCACACACAGTCTGATTTACCAAAAGATGAAGATCTGGTCAAACGCATGCAGGCCATGGTGCAGGTCAGTATGGCGCTGGGTGCGACGACTAATCTTGAAGATTTGATGGCCGCTATTACCGGGCAGATTTTTAAATTGTTTTCTGGAGCGGAGCGCGCCTTTGTAATGCAGTATGAAAAGACGAAAACCCGGCTATTGCCTCTGAGCATCCGTTATCGGGATAAAACGGGCTATGCGAATGAAAAAATTGCTATTTCCCGCAGTATTGTTAGAAATGTGCTGGACAATAAGCAGGCAATCCTGATCGATGATGCGCAGGGCGATCTGCAATATGGGCAGCAGGAATCGGTTATGAATCTGGCCATTCGTAGCGTGATGTGCGCACCGATTATCTATAAAGAGCAGGTGCTGGGACTGGTGCAAGTGGACAACCGGGATAGCGGCAGTGCTTTCTGCGCAGAAGATCTGCAAATCCTGGTTGCGGTTTGCTCGCAACTGGCTATTTCACTCATTAACTCGCAGCTTTATGAAGAGATCGAAAGTCTGTTTGAAGGTTTTGTTAAGGCTTCCGTACAGGCTATTGAATCGCGGGATCCGGGCACTGCCGGACATTCATTTCGAGTGGCCGATTATACCGAAAAGCTGGCTATGGCGGTGGATAGAAATGGCAGCCCCGAACTGAAAACGATTTATTTTAATCGCAATCAGTTGCAGGAACTGCGTTACGCTTCTTTGTTGCATGACTTCGGCAAGGTCGGTGTGCGTGAACATGTGTTGACCAAGGCTAGAAAACTCTACCCGCATGAACTGGAAACTCTGAAATTACGGGCGCATTATGCACAAGCCTGTTTGCAGGAGCGGGCGTATCGGGGGCTGGTGGAAAAACAGATCCTGGAAAAACTCACGCCGCTCCAGTTCAAGCAGGAAAAACAGCGTCTGGAGAAACGGCTGATACGGGAAAAAGCGCATTTGCAGCGTTTTGTTGATATGGTGTTGGAGATGAACGAGCCTGATTGCCGGCTGGATGAATTGATCGATGTGCTGGCTGACTATGAGGCTTACCAGTTCGAGAGTATCGATCACAAACCGCAATTATTGCTGCAACCGTTTGAGTTTTCAGCCCTGTGTGGCGCGCACGGTACGCTGAATGCGGTCGAACGCAAGGAAATCGAAACGCATGTTTCACATACGTTTATATTCCTGTCGTTGATTCCCTGGACCTCCCAGCTGGGCGGCATTCCGGATATTGCTCATGCTCACCATGAGCGCATGGATGGCAGTGGCTATCCGCGGGGACTGGTTAATGAGGCAATCCCGCTGCAGGCAAAAATCATGGCCATCGCGGATGTTTATGATGCGCTAACCGCGGGTGATCGGCCTTACCGGCGCGGCCTTAACAGTGAACTAGCGCTGGATCTGATTGAATCGGAAGTGAAAGAAGGCAAACTGGATGAAAATCTGTTCCGCGTTTTCGTAGAATCCAAAACTTATCAGCATTAGTGAATCCGTCCGGCGGAATAATAATGTCTTTTCCAGTAAGGCGTATCGAGGTGGCTGATGGACACCTTTTTGCCACGCGAGGGGGCGTGAATAAATTCATCCTTGCCCAGATAAATCCCCACATGTGAAACAAAGCCGCCATATCTGCTGCGGAAAAAAATTAGATCGCCGGGTTGCAGTTGACGGCGGCTTACCGGTTGCGCCTGGTGGTATTGTTGTTTTGAAGTTCGCGCGATGTTGAGTCCAGCCTGACGATAACTGTAATACACCAGACCGCTGCAGTCGAAGCCGGCCTTCGGTGTGCTGCCGCCATACCGGTAGGGAATACCCAGTAGCTGACGGGCCGTTTTTACCACGCTCAGTTTTTCAGCAGCATCCGCTGCTGGAGGTGCGCGCAGCGTACTACAGCCGGGCAAGGTTAGCAGACCAAGAAATAGCAGGCCAAATAGCAGCAAGGGCCTGCTCAGGCACTGCGAACTGGGCATATCGATGTTTTCCTATTCGGATGTGAGCTTTTTATGATTTATACCTGATAATAGTCAAAATTCAAGCTAAAACAATATACTGGCTCATTTTTGTGATGTAGGTCATCAACAGTGAGTTGTTGAAAGTTTGACCAATTACCGCTTAATTGTAGGTGAAATAGTCTAGAATGGAAATATGGAGATCAAAGCAAGCCCATCCAACCATGAACGCAACGTGCAGGCTTCACATCGAAGTGAACGCCGTGATGAAGAACGTGCGGCGGATCTTTCCAGTCGCAAAGCTGCCGCTGAAGAATCCGAACGGCGTGTGTCAGATTCGGCTGGGCAGGGTAACGAAGCACGCTTTTTCGCACTTGAAAGTCGGCAGGATGCCCCCGTGGATTCACGCCAGCAGGTGCGAGCCATGCGTGAACGGGTTCGGCAGACATATTCTGAAGAGGAAAATCGTGCTGCTCGTGACGCTATTCACGAACAGATGGCACGGGATGCGCAGGCAGAACAACGCGCACAACGTAATGAAGCCCATCAGCCGATTGATTTGATTGCCTGAGCATGTTGTTAAATATCAATTATCTTTGATCTGAATCCAGACAAAGGTGGATAGAATCCGTACACTGGGCGTTTTTATTTAGCCTGATTGATGTATGTCTAAACCCCCTGTTCGCAGATCTAAGCCGTCGTCTACGCGGCGCAAAAAGCGTGCTGCTAATTCAATAAAAGCACCGATAAAAAAATCAGATAGAAAAAAAACATCGGTCCGGCGTTCACGAGTGAAAAATGTGTCCGGCAAACGGTCAGCTTCATTCCTGAGACGACATGGCGGTTTATTGTTTCTGTTGTCAGTCCTGGTCCTAACGGCCTGGTTGATCCATTTGGACACTATTATTCGCAACCAGTTTGAGGGCAAGCGTTGGGCCTTGCCTGCGACAGTTTACGCGCGGCCGCTGGAACTTTATGTCGGAAAAAAGTTAAGCGTGCAGCAACTTTTGCGTGAAATAAAACTCTCGGCATACCGGCCGGTGTTGAAGGCGCGATCTGTTGGAACATTTTCACTTCACGGCAGCACTTTCGATGTGCTCACCCGAGCATTCAGGTACGGTGACGGCTTCGAGGATTCCCGACACCTGCAGCTGCGAATTGAGCAGGGGCGGGTTGCAGCTGTGCTGGTATTACCCGGCGGCAAGCCGGTTGATATCGTACGACTGGAGCCGGCGGTTATTGGCCGGATTTATCCGGCACAGCATGAAGATCGTTTGTTGATTCGTTTGCAAGATGTGCCAACAATGTTGGTTAAAGGGCTGATTGCCCTGGAAGATCGTGCTTTCTATCAGCACCACGGGCTGGATCCCCGTGCGATGGGCCGCGCTCTTTGGGCCGATTTGCGCGCCGGACGGTTGGTGCAGGGGGGCAGCACCCTGACCCAGCAACTGGTGAAAAATTTCTTTCTCAGCAACCGGCGTTCTCTCTGGCGAAAGTTAAATGAAGCCGGTATGGCTTTGTTGCTGGAATGGCATTATAGCAAAGATGAAATTCTTGAAGCGTATCTTAACGAGGTCTACCTGGGGCAGGATGGTAAGCGTGCTATTCATGGCTTCGGGCTGGCCAGCCATTACTATTTCGATCGACCGCTGGCGCGGTTGAAATTAAATGAAATCGCAACCTTGATTGCTCTGGTCCGTGGCCCTTCTTATTATGACGCCCGGCGACATCCTCAACGCCTGCTAAAACGTCGCAGCCTGGTGCTCTCGGTGATGCGCGAGCAGCGGATTATTTCGCCGGCAAAGGAGGCGGCGGCGCGTAGAAAACCGCT
>JAADGZ010000145.1 GCA_013152045.1 Gammaproteobacteria bacterium | reverse complement strand
GAAATATAAATGCTTGCTTGCGATTAAGATAGTGGCTCTTCAATCCTCTGTAATCCGAAGGCTGAAGAGCCAGTATATCGATTATTGCTGTCTTGCCCTCTCTGTATGTGTTACCCCTGGAGTGAGAAAATTAGGAATATAGAAGGCTTTATATTTTCTGATCATGCCCACTACCGAGGTGTCGGTCAACTCATCAACCCGTCTGGGTGGATAGCCCAGTTTGGCAAATGGAATATACGGTGCTTTTTTCTGGTGACAGCGATCACACATGAGCGGTTTTTTGTTTACCGCCTCATGAATAACCCGTTTCATTTGTGACTTCTGCTCCGGCCCCAAATGATCCTGCTCGGCAATGTAGCGATTAACAAAATCCATATCTTTTTTATTATGCAAAAACATGAATTTTCCATTTACTATTTTTCCAGGTGCTATTTTTGCGCCGTAGTTACCATACATTGGATATTTTTGCATACTCTCGCTTGTCTCGTAGGAACCCTCAATTTCCGCAAGCGCCTTGGGGTTGTGTGTGACCTTGGCTGTATTCTTGTCATACCAACGAAATTTCCAGTCTGACGCACCTTTTTCAGGTTGAATATGACAGGTTTCACAAGCAAGGTAAAAGGCGTGCATATTCAGAAAGCTACGTATTTCTTTGGAACGATTATGCGGCACATTACCATGACAACGTACACAGATGCTGGCTTTATCGGGTTTAACTGATATGCCAATATTGTGAAAACGGCCTTCAATATAAGGTTGATCAATCACCCTGTATCCAAGATCGGTTTTTCTGGTCTGCGCTTGCTCGGCAATCAGTTTGACAAACATTTGTTCCTTGTCAGTTCCTGCATGCCCCAGTTCCTTTAATGATGCTTCTGCTTTTTCCTTACCTTCAAAACCGAAAATTAAGGGATACATAAAATAGCCATACCAGACAGTGAAAACCATAAGGAAAATCACATACAATTTGAAAACAATTTTTTTGATTAGCTTTACCATTCGTATTCCTCCCCAGCAAAGTGTTGAGGTTTGATTTGATCTTCCAACCCTTGTTCGATCATGATGCGAACATACTGGCTGTAATGCTCATGAATCATTTCATTTTCGGTCAGGTACCCCGTCAGCCAGACCGTCGCCGCCGGAAATTTTTCGGGTGCATAATGCACGTTGTACCAATGCACAAAGAACAGAAATAATATTGCCAGTAAGGCTTCATCGGTATGCATGATATAGGCGGCATTCATCAGATAGCCTGGCATGATGTGAGAAAACTCGTCTCGCCACCAAAGCACTACACCTGCTGGGCCAAGAATGGGAATGCCCCAGTAGGGTGCAAAATAATCAAATTTTTCCCGCCATGACATTCTTTCATGCCTGGGTGGATGCTGGCGCAAATAGAAAAGGTATTTCCACAAATGGATGACATCCATCAGATCTTTTTTATTAGGCACCATTTCCTGAGAAAAGAATTCCTTAACCGCATTGATAATGGTTAAACGATTTTCTCGTTTTAACTTGCCGATATGATTTTTGTAAAACAGCCCCATCCAGTAGATCGTGTGATAGACAAACAGCGCCAACAATATAGAGCCTGCAGTATGGTGAATCAGCGGAGCCAGCTCTGGCCCACCTAAAAAGCTATACATCGGTTTGGCCCAACTTTCTCCCGCATGACGCAACGGGAGGCCGGTCAGAGCCAGAGTAATAACACAGGAAAACAAGACAACATGCTGCACCCGTTGATGTGCGGAAAACCGGTAGAACAGGCGTTTGCCATCCTGATAAACAATCGGATCATATTTAGACATAATTACACCTCATTCAAAACTTGTTTATTTAAACGTCTAGTCTTTATTTTTCTTTTTGAAAAAACTAAAGCCAGGGAATAAACGTCGCAACAGTTCCATGAAAATCAAGGCCAGGAAAAAATAGAGAACGATGGCCATTAAGGCTTTAAAGCCAATCAGCATATAGAATTCCATCGGATATTTTTTGCGATCGTAAGTGACGTGGGTCTTGAAACTTGCAAGTTGCGCGGATGCCTTACTATGACATTCTTCGGTACGACAGGTTGCCTGTACGTTGGTTTTATACACGGCCGATGTTGGCACCGTCTGCGCTTCGATCAAGTGAATGTTCTCACCTTCGACTACATGACAATCCAGACAGTCTGGCGTCCTTTCTGAGCCTAGTTGAATCAGTTCGCCGTGGAAAGTATGTTTGTAGGTTGTAACCACATCATCGAGATTATGACGTTGCTGAAAACCCTTGTCCTGATGACATTTAGCGCAGGCGTTAATTGTCTCTAGAGGTGAACGGGATTTACGCAACCGCGTTGTAACGTGTTCGTAGAAGTCTTCTGCAAAATAGCCCTTGGTGTGGCAACTCCTGCAACGAGTAATACCACGTTTGGAAACACCCGCTTTAAGTTCACCCTTATAAATTGAAAACGGGCGATAAAAGGGTTGATCATGACAATCTTTGCAGCCAGGGTAATCTTGCTGATATTTTTTTGGCTTGCCATCCTTGTCTATTGGGCTGTGAACACTTTTTTTAAGTATCTTGGCCACCAGCTTGTGAGAAAATTTTTGCTGGCTGGAGGGTTCAAGCATATGACATTGCTGTGTACAATCCACCTTTTTGGCTGGATCATGAGGAATTTTATTGATATCGGTGTGGCAATCCTTGCATTTATTTCGCCGATGGGGACCGCTGTCAAACAGTTCCTGGTTAATATAGAACAGACGAAACTTGCCACTCTTGTCAATCCGACTCAGACCACGAAATTTATGGCATAGAACACAATTAAGCTCGTCACCTGCATAACTGTAATCCGCAATGCCATATAAACCAACAATGGCAATAAGCAATTTTGCCAGTAAATGTTTATACATTCTCACACTCCCACTAACAACTGCATTTAGACCGGTACTCTGAATAATTTATTTTTATGTCTACTATTCATACCAGAGATACATGGCGTTTAGATAAGTACAGGGGGATCTTTGAGCCAGAGACAGAATTGCTCGGCAATAGCAGTATGCGTGTCAGAGTTACGTTGGCAGAAACAAACCAACGGCTCAGAATTCTTTGTTAAGCATGCAGGTAGTTTCCCTTTTGCCTGCATACTATAAATTTGTAGCATCGTCTTTACCCCATCATTTAAAGATTGTGGGCACAACCGGAAATACGTTTCCTCTTAATCATATATAAGCACATATTAATAAATCATAATATTGACGTACGTCAATATTTTATGAGTTACATATAACCAGAAAGAGATAGAAAAAGGGCAGGATTTGACTACGTGTAGGTAGGTTAAAACAGGCAGAGGGTGTTATTTTTTTAAAAACCAGTCAACCAAAGAATAGCCGATGGCACAGATGGCGGACCAGAGACTGATGGCCATGAACCCGCCTAGCGTATGCGCAGTAAAACTGCGCCATTCCAGCCAGACAGCCGCAAGACAACCTGAAAAAAATAGGATGCTCCAGAAAAACCAGTTTTTTGAAAACCGAGTTTGCGGATCTTTCGACATGTAGCTGATCCTAAAACCAGTTTTTACGTTTTAATAGGTAAGTTGTTTAATCTGGTATTTATCCGTCATCAGGGCAGTATGTTCTGTGCGTCTTCGCCTTCTTTCTTAACCGGAACCAGACTGCTGCTGGTAATATTCATGGCTAATGCCAGGGTGCTGGCTACATAAATAGAAGAATATGTGCCCACGAAAATACCAATCATCAAGGCTAATGCGAAGGAGTGAATAAGTTCTCCGCCGAACAGGAACATAGCGACGACCACCAGCATGGTGGTAAACGAAGTCATAATGGTACGGGAAAGCGTTTGATTCAAGGATCGATTCACCACCTCATCAGGTGAAACTTTGCGTAGTTTGCGAAAATTTTCACGAATACGATCAAATACAACGATGGTGTCATTGAGAGAGTAGCCAATCACCGCCAGCACGGCTGCCAATACCGTCAAGTCAAAATCCCACTGGAACAGGGCAAAACAACCCAGCGTGATAGTCACGTCATGCAATAATGCGATAATCGAACCCAGCGCAAAACGATATTCAAACCGCGCCATCACGTAAAGCATGATACAAGCCAGTGCAATCAGCATCGCCAGGCCACCATCATCACGCAACTCATTACCCACCTGTGGACCAACGAACTCCTGTCGTCGCATCTTGGCGTGGTCACCACTAATTCCATTCAGTACCTTTAGAACTCGATCACCCAGTGTGTTGGCATCCTGACCTTCCTGGGGAGCAATCCGCACCAGTACATCTTTCGCGGTGCCAAAATGCTGTACCACGGCGTCGCGGAAGCCGGCCTTCTCCAGCGCCGCACGAATAGGCGGCAATTCTACAGTCTTCGAATACCCCACTTCGATCAAGGTACCACCGGTAAAATCCAGACCGAAACTCAAGCCTTTTGTCACCAGTGCGCCGATAGAAAAAAGGACCATCAAAATGGAAATTGTTATCGCAATCTTGCGACCACCCATAAAATCAATATTGGGTTCTTTTTTAAAAAATTGCATGAATCCTGTCCGCCAAATTTAGATAAAAATCAGATTGAAAGTTTTTTAATACGACGGCCACCGACAATCAGATTGATAATCGCGCGGGTGCCCATGATAGCTGTAAACATGGAGGTGACGATGCCGATCGAAAGCGTAATCGCAAACCCCTTGATCGGCCCGGTACCAAAGATGTACAACACTACAGCTGCAATCAGGGTGGTGATATTAGCATCGGCAATGGTGGACAGCGCCTTCTCATAGCCTGCCTGGATGCTCGATTGCGGCGAGTTACCATTGCGTAACTCCTCACGAATGCGCTCGAAAATGAGGACGTTGGCATCCACCGCCATACCCACAGTCAACACAATACCGGCAATACCCGGCAGGGTCAGAGTCGCCTGCAATAGTGACAATAACGCCACGATTAGCACCAGGTTCATGACCAGGGCAGCATTGGCAATCATACCAAAGCCCCGGTACCAGACGGCCATAAAAAAGACCACCATGAGCATACCGATAACAACTGAACGCGTACCCCGGTCAATGTTGTCTTGGCCCAAGCTTGGGCCAATGGTGCGTTCTTCAATAATACGAATGGGTGCTGCCAACGCACCGGCACGCAGCAACAGCGCCAGATTCTGAGACTCTTTGACATTATCCAGACCGGTGATCTGAAAACGGTTACTGAACACACCCTGAATAGTCGCCACATTGATCACTTCTTCGATCTTGCGTGTCGTAGCAACTTTTTTGCCATCCACCATCGTGGTTGTCGCCTTGTGTTCGATAAACACGACAGCCATGGGTTTTTTCAGATTTGCCTTGGTCGTTCTGGCCATGCTGCGTGCACCAGCACTGTCCAGATTGACCATAACGGTGGGACTGCCAGAATTATTGTCAAAACCGGAACTCGCATTGGTAATCCGATCACCGGTAATGATCACTCGCTTCTTCAATAGAATGGCTTTGCCATTACTGCGTTCGTGGTAAATACGCGAACCCGGCGGGACTCGACCTTCCAGGGCATTCGCCACCGAATGATCCACGTCCACCAAACGAAATTCCAGGGTGGCGGTGGCACTGAGGATTTTTTTGGCGCGGGCGCTATCCTGAATACCGGGCAGCTGCACCACAATGCGAGAATCCCCCTGCTGCTGAATTACCGGCTCGGCGACACCCAACTCATTGACGCGGTTACGCAAGGTGGTGACATTTTGTTGCACCGCATGTTTTTTTAACTCGTGCAGGGCTTTTTTGGTCATCTGAGCAATAATCAGGTAGGCATTTTCGGCATCTTCATCATGCAGCGTCAAATCGCGGGTTTGACTACGAATGACCTCTTTTGCCTTGTCCCGCAAGGCGGCCGAGCGAAACTTTAGTTTCAGCCGCTGACCCTGCTGGCTGATAGCAAGATAACGAATTTTATTGCGCCGCAGCAAACCACGAAAATCATTACTATAACGCTCATAGGCCTGGCGAATAATGGTTTCAGAATCCACTTCCATCAAAAAGTGCAGGCCACCACGTAAATCCAAGCCTAGATACATGGGCAAGGCATGAATAGAGTCCAGCCACTCAGGCGAGGCCGGCGCGAGATTCAAGGCCACCGTGTAATCATCGCCCAATTGCTTTTGCACTATATCGGCTGCTTTGAGCTGTTGCTCAACGTTAGCAAAACGAATCAGTAAACCATCCTCTTGCAACTGTGTGCGGAGGTAAGGAACTTTGTTTGAATCCAGCAGGCTACGGAGTTGAGCCTCCGTCTTCGTATCGACGGTGGTGGTGCGGGTAGCGGAAATCTGCAGCGCCGGATCCGATCCATAGATATTCGGCAATGCGTATATTCCGCCAAGAAGAACGGTAAACAGAATGAGAAGATACTTCCAGGCCGGGTATTGATTCAACATGTTGCCATCATCCAGCGCATCATCCAGCAGCTTCCACAGCCACCGGACTTGCGATTATTGTTTTTACGAAGCGTTAAAAAGAAAACTGGCGAGATTTATTTGGCTGCCGCCTTGATCGTACCTTTGGGCAGTACCGTCATCACGGCCTGCTTCTGCAGTCTGACCTTGACGTTATCGCCAAGTTCAACCGTCACATACTCTTCACCGACATCGGTAATCTTGCCGAGCAGGCCGCCATTGGTCACAATTTCATCGCCTTTGCCGATTGCTGCCACCATATTACGGTGTTCTTTGGTTTTTTTCTGCTGCGGACGAATCAGCAAAAAATAGAAAATAACAATCATGCCACCAAAGAAAATCAGGGACGACATGGGATCGCCCTGAGCAGCAGGGGCACCTTCAGCCAGCGCATCAGTAATAAAAAAACTCATTTATGCAGATTCCTAAAATAATCAAAAAAAACGAAAATTTCCGTTGGCAGACAACGACTGCCGACCGGCGTACTCAGGGTGCTTATTTAGCCTCCCTGTTTTTTGGGCGTCATTATGACACAGCCGGAGCCGATTGGTCGCGCATGGCGTAAAATTCCTGCACGAAATTTTCCAGCCGGTTTTCAGCAATCGCCGCCCGTAAGCCCTGCATCAGCGTCTGGTAGTAATGCAGGTTATGAATCGTGTTCAATCGCGCCCCCAGAATCTCACCGGTTCGGTCCAGGTGACGTAAATAGGCGCGGCTATAATTTTTGCAGGTATAGCAATTACAATGTTCATCCACTGGCCCGGTGGCATGGCTGTGGCAGGCATTGCGAATCCGCAGCATCCCGCTGGAGGTGAACAAATAACCGTTACGGGCATTGCGCGTAGGCATCACACAATCGAACATATCAATGCCCCGGCGTACGGCTTCGACCAAATCCTCAGGCGTACCCACACCCATCAGGTAACGCGGTCGGTCCACCGGCAGCAGGGGTTGCAGGTGCTTGAGAACCTTGAGCATTTCGTCCTTGGGTTCACCGACTGACAAACCGCCAATGGCGTAGCCGTCGAAGTCAATATCGACCAGCCCGGCCAGGGATTCCGTCCGCAGTTCGGGGTACATGCCGCCCTGAACAATGCCGAACAAAGCGGACGGATTATCGCCGTGAGCAACCTTGCAGCGCGCGGCCCAGCGCAGGGACAGTTGCATGGAGGTGCGCGCCTGTTCTTCTGTAGCCGGATAAGGCGTGCATTCATCAAAGATCATGACGATATCCGAACCCAGCGCATGCTGTACCTGCATAGACTCTTCCGGGCCGAGAAAAATTTTGTCGCCATTGACCGGTGAGCGGAAATGCACCCCCTCTTCGGTAATTTTTGCCGCTACCGAGCCATCGCCTCGCGCCCCAGCCCGCTGCTGCGCCTCAGCGCCCAGCGACCAGACCTGAAAACCGCCAGAATCGGTGAGAATCGGCCCCTGCCAGTGCATAAAATTATGCAGATCGCCATGTTCGCGAATGATTTCCGTACCTGGACGCAGCATCAGATGAAAGGTGTTGCCGAGAATAATCTCCGCGCCCAGCTCACGCAATTCCTCCGGGGTCATGGCCTTGACCGTGCCGTAGGTGCCCACCGGCATAAACGCAGGGGTTTGCACCGTACCACGATCAAAAGTCAGCTGGCCGCGCCGCGCCACGCCATCGGTATTAAATAATTCAAATTTCATAATAAAGCAGATACAAGATACAGGGGAAAAGAGACAAGGATGAAGTACATATTATCCACCTTTCCTCTTGTATCTTTTCCCTTGCCTCTGATTTTCAATAAACATCGCATCACCATAACTGAAAAACCGGTAGCGTTCTTCTACCGCATGCCGGTAGGCGCGCATAATATTCTCGTAACCGGCAAAGGCGCTGACCAACATCAATAAAGTCGATTCCGGCAAGTGGAAATTGGTGATCAGTGCATCCACCACCCTGAACTCAAAACCGGGAGTAATAAAAATATCGGTGTCGCCGGAAAAAGGCTTCAGCTCGCCTGACAGGGCGGCGGTCTCCAGGCTACGCACGCTGGTCGTGCCCACCGCGATCACCCGCCCACCCCGCGCCCGGGTTTCCTGCACCTGGGTACAAACAGCCTCACTGACTTCCAGCCATTCGGAATGCATATGATGTTCTGCGATATTTTCCACCCGCACTGGCTGGAAGGTTCCCGCGCCCACATGCAGGGTAACCCAGGTGCTGGCAATGCCTTGCTGCTGAAGTTTATCCAGCATGAGGTTGGTAAAGTGCAAACCAGCGGTGGGTGCGGCTACCGCCCCTTCCCGCCGAGCATAGACGGTTTGATAGCGTTCCCGATCAAAATCCTGTTCATCTTCCCGCTTTATATAGGGTGGCAGGGGCATGTGCCCAAGTTCGTCCAGAATCGCCATCACGCTACGTGCGGAATCTGCATTATCGCTAAAACGCAGCTCAAAGAGATCGGCCGCACGCCCCAGCACCTCGGCCTCAACCGTCTCTGACAGATGTAAACAACTGGCCGTTTTCGGGGATTTGCTGGCCCGCACATGGGCCAGTACGCGCTGGTTATCCAACACCCGTTCCACCAACACTTCCACCCGGCCACCGGTATCCTTACGCCCATAAAGACGCGCCGGTATCACCCGGGTATCGTTCATGACTAATAGATCGCCTGCTCGCAGCAAATCTGGTAGCGCGGCAAACTGCCGATCCGTCAGCTCACCACTGCGGCCTTGCAGACATAACAGGCGACTGGCGGTGCGTTCAGCCATCGGATATTGGGCTATCAGGCTCTCAGGCAGGTCATAATGGAAATCACTAAGCTTCATGGCGCGCGCAGAATAGCAGATTTGAACGACAAATTTTCACTTTTGGAGTACACGGGCCTATTTACACCAACGAGGTTTGCCCAACAAAATTACCATGCAGCAACGATCTTTTAGCAACACCCTTTTACAAGCCACCTCTGTCTCTCTATAATACGCCGCTTGTTGATAATGGCTGAGTGGCGGAATTGGTAGACGCGCTGCACTCAAAATGCAGTTCCTTCGGGAGTGCCGGTTCGATTCCGGCCTCAGCTACCAACATTTATTTAACCTCCACTGAGCAGAGGAGCCGGGGGTTCCCTATTCGGGATTGTTGCAAAAAAACAGGCATATCCATTGCCAACTCAGCCCCATAACTATTTATTCCAGCCTTACTTGCATATAAGCCAAAACCTGACTTCTATCGCAACTTGAACAAACCCACGTTATACCCGGTATAATCGCGGGTTTGGACCACAACCAGACTTGAAAAATATGAAAGCAGCTAGCGCATCGTCAAAATCCAGAGCAACCAATCTACAGGCCGCAGACGATAAAGCCCTGCGTTCCAGGGTCAAGCTCTTCGGCAATATTCTCGGACGCATCCTGCATGATCATGCCGGCAAACAGGTCTTCGATGCCGTCGAAACTCTGCGCCGGGGCCATATCAGCCTGCGCAAGACCGAGAATTCCCGCAAGCGTCAAAACCTGGGCAAGCTGATCGAATCGCTGGATACGAAAAGCCTGGAACATGTCGTGCGGGCTTTCAGCATCTATTTCAGCCTGGTTAATATCGCGGAAGAAGCCTGGCAGCACAAACAGCGGCGGCGTATAGCTGGACGCAACGGTCCAAGCTGGCGCGGTTCCTTCAATACGACTCTGCGGGAACTGCACAAACAGAACGTCAATGCAGTACAGATGCAACGGCTGCTGGACAACCTGGCCTATATTCCCGTTTTTACCGCCCATCCCACCGAAGCCAAGCGCCGCTCCGTGATGGAGGCGTTACGCCGGATTTTTGTTATCAGTGAAGAACTGGATGCCAGCCGCCTGACACAGTTTCAAAAAACTGAAATTATTGGACGGCTGGAACGCCACATCCAGATCTTCTATAAAACCAACGAAGTACGCACCCACAAACCTGAAGTCGTGGATGAGATGAAACAGGGCTTATACTACTTCCGCGAGT
>JAADGZ010000151.1:4502-24064 GCA_013152045.1 Gammaproteobacteria bacterium | reverse complement strand
TTATCTCTAACTGAAAATATCCTCCCCTCCGGTTCAGTGCGCTAAAGATGTTCTACAAGATTAAAAGAAAATTTTCTGCTCTACCGGTATCTGATCAGGTTGTCCGGATTAAACAAGCAAATGCGTAAGAGCATGGGTATGTTGCATATGTCGATACCTGTCAACAAGGCTGGATACTGATTTCCTCATATCGGGGTTACCGCGTTGAACTGATCTATAGGCCGACTTACTACCAAAGAGTTAGGCGAGTCATTTAGACACTATGTGACGCCCTAAAAAAACAAATAAATCAATATATTTCAACGGTTTGATATCATTTTTTGTATTACTCCCATGGTGGTAGAAAGGCACTGAAAATAAGGTTTTCATGCGTCGACATGGTTAGACAATAGCGCTGAACGCTTGCTATAACATGAACATAAATAACTTGTGTGCTGCAGATGTTGGCGTAAATTTTAGTTTGCACCTGCATCGATGAGGCCGGAACTATAAATTATGAGGGTAAATATATGATACGCCATCAACAACTTGTCAGTGGGGTAGTGGGTCTGGCCCTGTTGACAATTGGTTCTGTGGGACATGCGGCTTCAGGTGAGCTTGCCCAAGGCAAACAGCTGTTTGAACAGAACTGCCAAGTTTGTCATCAGGCGGATGCTATCGGCAAACCTGGATTTGCGCCATCACTAACGAATAAGGAACTGCTGAGTATTGGTTCAGATAAGTTTTTCATGTCGACCATTCGTGATGGCAGGACGGGCACGGGCATGCCGCCTTTTGCTCACCTAGGTAAGAAGAAAATCAAGGCGATTGTGGCCTATTTACGTAGCCATGAAAAATTACCAAACCGGGCGAAAGAAGTGGATGCTCAGCCGGTAAGTTTCGGTGATGCACGCAAGGGTGAACTCTGGTTTAACGAGATCTGTGCTGCCTGTCATGGTAACAAAGGTGAGGGCTATGGCGTTGGAGTGGTGGGTACCGCAATTGGCAAGTCAGGTTTTCTGAACAAGGTTTCAGATGGTTTTATCCGTGAAACTATTAAATATGGCCGTTCTAATACTCGGATGCATGGTTTCTACGGTGCGGAAGGACTGGCCAATCTGCGAGACTCGGAAATCGAGGATATTATTGCTTATCTTCGCAGTCTGGGTGATCAGCATAACCGGGCACGTTAAATGAGTATTTTATCAGAGCTAATCAATTATATGGGAATGAACAACTATGAAACGCATTAAAGATATTTCCCGGCGCGACTTTATTAAAAACAGCACGTTCATAACCGGATCAGCCGTTGGTGCCGGACTCTTTGTGGGCAACAATCCAGAGCTGGAAGCCGCACCTTCCACCAACAAACCTTCAGTAAAACGCACTACGGCGTTGGCTCAATGTCCCTATTGCGGTGTGGGTTGCGGCACGGTGATCATTTCAGAAAATGGCAGGATTGTATCCATGCGTCCGGACAAGGATCATCCGACTAATTATGGTTTGCAATGCATCAAGGGGCTGACGGCGGCTGAACCCATCTATGTCGATCGCATGGAAGGGGATACTTATGTGCGTAAGGATGTTTGGCAAGAATGGAGCAAGCCTGGTCATGGTGATATGGAATATATCAGCAAGACCAAGAATGCCTTTGATGATGAGCTGTTCGTCCGTGTACCTTATAAAGAAGCATCGGATATGGTCGCGCACAAGGTTGCCTACTTTGCCAAAAAATATGGTGGTAACTCCATTGCCCTGTATGGTTCCGGCCAGTTGACGATGGAAGGCCAGTATCTTGAAAACCTGTTTATGAAAGGGGTGTTGGGTTCTAACACGATTGAAGCCAATGCACGTATGTGTATGACCTCGGCGGTTACCGGCTATTTTGCCACCCTGGGTTCGGATACGCCGCCACTGGCCTATGATGATCTGGAAATGTCAGACATGGTCATGCATTTTGGCCATAATGCGCGTGAATCGCACCCGATTATTTACTGGCGTATTGCCGATTACAAGAAGAAGAATGACATTCCTACCGTTATTGTCGATCCGCGCTGGACCGGTTCGAGTCAGGGGTATGCTGATATCAATGCCAGCAATCATGTGCATGTTCCGATATTGAACGGCGATATCAGTTTTCTGAATTCTTTGGCCAATGTTTTGCTGGAAGATCATGACGATGTGATTGACTGGGATTTTCTCAAAGCGCATGTCAAAGGCTGGAAAGAATATGTCGATGGGGTGAAAAAGAATTACAGTCCGGAACAGGTTCAGGATCGTATGGGCAGTGACAAGGTGACGCCGGATATGATTCGCCGCGTAGCCGGGATGTTTGCCGATGCTACTCGTAAACGTTTGAAGCGTAGCAAGATGGATCAAAAAGGCGATGGTTACGGTGGTGTGATCATTATGTGGGGGATTGGCTACAACCAGCACATCCACGGCCAGAACAATGTCATTTCCATTATCAACCTGCTGACGTTGACCGGCAACCTGGCCAAGCCGGGCTGTGGTCCCTTCTCTATGACCGGCCAGCCCAATGCGATGGGTGAACGTTTTACCGGAGGATTAACCGGTCGTTTGCCGTTTAATATGCCGTTGAAAAATGCCAAACATCGCAAGCATATGGCGAAAGAATGGGGCGTGCCGGAGAAGAATCTGATCCACGCCATGAATTCTGATAACCGGGGCATGGCCATCGGCATGATGGAACGTGCCATCAAGGGTGAAATCAAGGCCATGTTCCTGGTGTATGCAACCCATATCGATCTTCCCGATCAGCATAATCTGGTGCGTCCGGGATTGATGAAGTCCTTTAACGTAGTGCAGGAGATCTATCGTCACGCGCCCAACAACCTGTTCGCTGATGTAATTTTCCCAGCCGCAACCTGGGGCGAAGTGGACGGTGTTTATATCAGTTCAGAACGCCGCATCAATATCTGCCAGGCTGGTGGTACACCGCCTCCAGGTTGTCTGCCGGATATGGACATGGTGATTGATAAGGGCAAGGAAATTGCCGATTTACTGGGACTGGACGGTGACAAGATTTTCCCTTGGGGTAAGAATGATAAGGGGTTCTATGATGCCGAGCAGGTGTTCCGCTCCGTGGTTGAGGCTTCGGCGGGCAGTGATACCGATCTTACCGGTATGTTGGAAGTAGAGAAGGTGGATGGCATTGGTCTTTATCAGCAGTTAATCGATCTGCGTGGCATCCAGTGGCCGGCACCGACTTACAGTATTGCCAAAGCAGGCGGCGCCAAACGTCGTTATATGAATCAGGAAGGGGTATGGAAGAACCGCCCATATGGCTATTTCCGAACCAAGGATGGCAAGGTGCATATGAAACTATGCCAGCAGGATTATAGTCAGCGTAAGGAAATTACGCAGAAACTGATGGAGTTCGGGGTAAAGAAAAATCATTATGTTATTGATAACCTCGATATCATCATAAAGGCGCGTGATATGGCTTTGACGCCGGATATTCCCGATGAGGGATATCGAGACCGAGCCTGGAAGGATATTCCCAAAAATAAATATCCCTACTGGCTGGGGCTGGGTGTGGTCTATGAACATTTCCATACCGCCAAGTCCAATCGCAGTCCGACCACGCGGCGTTTGGTGCCGGAACAGTATGTGGAAATGCACCCGGATGATGCTGCGGCACTGGGGATCAAGGATGGCGATCAGGTTCGTCTGATTACTCGTCGCGGGTATTACCAGGCGCGTGCTCAGGTGGGCACCAATAGTATCGTCCGCCCGGCGCGTAACTCGGTTCCTCGCGGTTATTTGTTCAGCCCCTGGAATCTGTCAGTTGCTGACAGTGCCGATCCGAAGAAGAACAAATGGCTGGTGAATGCAGTTTCCAGCCGTGTCTTTGATCCGGTATCCGGCCAGGTGGACTTCAAGAAACTGGCCTGTCGTATTGAAAAGGTATGATTTGTTTGTTTCACCAGGGTCCATTTTTATGTGGTGTCTATCCATAAACTAAGGATGATTAATGCGGAGAACGCCGAGGCGCAGAGATAGTAATAATATAAGGTTGTTTATATATTTTATTCTTTGCGGCTCTGCGCCTCGGTGTTCTTTGCGTTTAATCGCCGTTGGGTTTAATTCCCCGCTGCTTGCAGCGAAAAATAGTAGGATGGGTAGAGCAAAGCGAAACCCATCGGCGGATTACAACTTAATACCCCGCCCGCTTGCGGCGGGGTTGTTTATTGCAAATCTTTGTGAATGGAAACGATGTGGTACTCTTTGGTTTTAGTAGTTTGAAATGAAAAGACGCCTTTTTTTAAAAGAACTTATTGCGGGTGCGGTAGCCAGCTCGGCGTTGACTTCATCGCTGGCCGAGGCAGCTTTTTCTGCGCAAACCAGTCAGCGTTATTTACGTCCTCCTGGGGCGCTGGCCGAGGCTGAATTTGAAAGCCGCTGCATTCGCTGTGGTCAGTGCGGTGAGGTGTGTCCGAATCGTTGTATCGAATACTTTGATTTTGAAAACGGTGTCGATTCACTCAATACTCCCTATATTGTTCCCCGCACCAAGGCCTGTATTTTATGTATGAAATGTGGACAGGCCTGTCCGACCGGTGCCCTCCAGCCGCTTGAACGAACGGCTGAAGACATTCTTGCTCATGTGAAAATGGGCCGAGCACGGGTGGAAAAAAGCCTGTGCCTGTCTTATCAGGGAAAAACCTGCGGCGTGTGCTATCGCGCCTGTCCCCTGCAGGATGTGGGCATCAGGGTTGGCATGTTGGAGCAACCTCACGTTCTCGATGGCTGTGTCGGTTGCGGCCTGTGTGAACGTTCCTGTATTCAGTTACCGCAGGCGATTAAAATTATTCCGCAACATATGCTCAAGTCGAGCGCCTCGTCATGAACCTTGAACAGAAACCTTTTTTTCTCTGGCGTCATCTCAACAAGCTGCGCTGGTTAGTCTTGAGTCTGGTATTTATGATGCTGGTGGCCCTGCCTTTTGTGCATGTCTACCAGACCTATGTCGCGTCTTTTTCCTATGATCTTCTAGATTCGGATGAAAAAGAGCTGTTTGATATTATGGAGAGCCTAACCTCACCGTTTACGGATAATCCTGCTGATGAGCTGGACGCTATCAAGGGCAATACCTGGTCGGGTAATTTTTTCGGTTATCAGATATCGGATCCACTTGCCGTTGTTGGCCAGACGGCTGCCAGTCTCTCGGTTTACTGGCCCTTTGCTTTGACGGCGCTGTTGCCGGTTATCTTTACCCTGTTGTTCGGGCGTTTTTACTGCGGCTGGATTTGTCCTGCTACTTTTTTATACGAACTCAATACTATTGCCGCGCTGACATTACAACGTTTTGGGGTACGGGTCGGCCATCGTCATTTCGATCGGCGGCTTAAATATCTGGTCTTGGCGCTGGGCCTGCTTCTCTCCGCTTTTAGTGGCTCGGTACTGGTCTCGGTTATTTATCCGCCGGCCATTATCGGCCGTGAACTATATTTTGGCATTGCTCTTGGCGGGGTAGGTGCCGGTCTGGTATTTTTTGTCCTGACCCTGTTGTTTGATCTGCTGGTATCCCGGCGGGGCTTCTGTCGTTACCTCTGTCCCGGTGGCGCGCTCTATTCTTTGTTGGGCCGCTTTCGCTTATTTCGCATTCGGCGCATTGTAGAAAACTGCAATGATTGCGCGAAATGCAATGCGATCTGTGAATTTGGGCTGGATCCCCTGCGTGATGATTTCGGTCAGGAATGCAATAACTGCACAGCTTGTATCGCCGTTTGCCCGACCGATGCGCTGACCTTTGTCAGCCGTTTGCGGGATGACGAAAATCAGGGACCGGGTCATCTGGGGAAAAAATATAAGCATTTGCAGCAGGGTGTTGAATGAGACTATGCAACGACGTTCCTTTTTACAGAAACTGATCGCCACCGCCAGCATGCTGGGCGCTGCGGTGTTGCCCTACGGTTTTGCGCGTTTGCTGAGTCCTGCTGAAGCGCGCAATTTTTCCCAGCATCTGCGTCCGCCTGGCTCGCTGGCCGATGACGAGGCCTTTATCGCGGCCTGTATCGGCTGTGGCCTGTGTGGTGAGATCTGCCCGCCGAAGTGTATTTTGTTTGCTAAACGAGAAGGCGCTAATCAGGTCAATACGCCCTACATCAATCCGGAGCAGCGGGGCTGTACTCTCTGTGGTAAATGTATGCCGATCTGCCCGACTGAGGCGATTACCCATGTGCAGCGCAACGAGGTAAAAATGGGCCTTGCGCAGATCGATCGCAGCGCCTGTTATCCCTGGGTGGATCGTGGCGTGTGCGGTGCCTGCGTAGCAATTTGCCCGTTGGGGAATAAAGCGATAGTGTTTGAATTTGCTAATATGTATCGTCCGGTAGTGAAGGAAAAGGGCTGTGTTGGTTGTGGCATGTGCGTAGAAATATGTCCGCATCCCAGCCTGCCAATCAGGATTGTTGAGCCGTTCAAAGGTGCAGTGGTAAAACACACTATCGGATGAATTAATCTGCGTTATTACTAAAACGGTTGTTATCGAAATGTGTTTTATGCGAAACCTAAAAAATATTTTTCAGCAAGTTGTGTTTCTTTTTTTTACTCTGCTGTTGTCCGCCAACAGCTTTGCGCATCATGTTCTTGGCCGACCGGCCTATAGTTTAAATGAAGATTCGAACACGCCGCCCAGCATGCAGGTAGAAACCCAGATAGGAAATTATTTCGTTACCTATATGATTTTTCCGGCCTTTCCCAAACCGGGCGAGAAGGGGCGCATCAATATCTATGCTTCGCGGATTGATTCAGGTGACACGCTGGCCTCACCCATTACCTTCCTGGTACGTGACGGCGGCTGGTTTGCGGATAAGACAGAAGAACAACTGGGAACCCAGGATGTCTATGACGGTGTTTACCGGCAGGGCTTTGTTTTCAAGGAAAAAGGCAGTTATATCATTACCGCGAAATTTGAGGCAGACGGCGAACCTTACAGCATCGACTTCCCCCTGCAGATTGGTGAAAGCAGTTCCATGATACCCATTGGTATAGCCCTGGGTAGTATTGTGCTGTTGCTGGTGGTGGTGAATATTGTGCAACGCAAGCGTCTGATGCGGGAAAAAATACTCGATAGCCGGAGTCCCTCATGATCATGACCCATCCCGGCTTGCCCGAGCCGTGGGGTTATCTTGTCTGGGCTTTCATGTTGCTCTTGGGTCTGTGGTCGTTAACTGCGAAAGTTCCCCAGCAGCTTCAACGGCGCACACTGAATCTGAACGATTTCTGGCTGACGCGGCCTCTGCTTCGTTTCATGCTTCACTCACCCTGGCCGCTGCGGCTGCTGAAGTTGGTGGTGGTGGGGCTGTTCCTGCTGGTTATCGTTGCCGGGCTTTATGGAACGCCGATCGCGGGCAGAAACCTGGCCACGGTGCTGACCTGGAATATCTGGTGGGCGGGTTTGATCGTCTCGATCTTTTTTCTGGGTTCCGCCTGGTGTGCAGTTTGTCCCTGGGACACGTTGGCAAGCTGGATGGTCAGGCCGCGACTGTGGTTTGGCAAAATCAATAACAGTCTTGATTTAAAAGTCCCGCGTTATTTGCGTAGCGTCTGGCCGGCACTGCTGATGTTTATCGGTCTGACCTGGCTGGAGCTGGGGGTCGGTGTGACGACCAGCCCCTATGCCACAGCCCTGTTGTCTCTGTTGATGATAGTGCTGGCGACGTTGGCCATGGCGCTTTTCAGGAACAAGGCCTTCTGTCGTTATATCTGTCCGGTGGGGCGCACGGTCGGTTTTTATTCCCAGCTGGCACCGGTCGAACTGCGGCCAATCGATACCGATATCTGCGCCGCCTGCACTACGCTGGAATGTTACAACGGCAGCGACAGCGTGGATCCCTGTCCCACGCAACTGGTGATGGGAACGCTAAGCCAGAATACCTATTGCACTTCCTGCGGTAACTGTGTGCGTAGTTGCCCGCAAGAAAACGTGTCCTGGCGCTTGCGCCCACCCAGTTATGAAGCGGTCGCCGATGCCCGACCGCACTGGGACGAAGCCTGGTTCATGCTGGGCCTGCTGGCGCTGACCGCCTTTCATGGTTTGACCATGATGCCGTTCTGGGAACAATGGATGACCGCGCTTGCGCAGCAGATTGGCGATTCAGGTCAGTTGCTGACCAGTTTTTCCATCGGCCTGATTATTAGTCTACTGCTGCCGGTACTGTTATACGCCCTGACGATTTTTGTATTGCAACGCCTCAACGGCAGCAAGGTCGGCTTTAGAAAGCTATTTACCGGCATGGTTTTTATTACCCTGCCGTTGGCCTTCGCTTATCATCTTGCCCACAATCTCAACCATCTGGTGCGTGAAGGCGTGGGCCTGGCGGCCATGTTTCTCAATCCATTGGGAACCGGCCTGGAACCATTGAGCATGGCGGAAAAACACCAGCGGCATTTTGATATGCTAATTTCGCAGGATCTCCTGTTCACCATTCAGGGCCTGTTGATGATGTTTGGTTTCTGGATCGCGATCAAGGTTCTGCGTCACCGTGGCCAGCGTCTGCTGCCATCTGCCGGTTGGCGTCTGCTGCCCGTGCTGCTATTTATTATTCTGGTCAACGCCTTTCACCTGTGGCTGCTGATGCAGCCGATGATCATGCGAATGTAGCGGGGATCTTAACGTGAATCGCAGAGAATTTTTCAGACGTAGCGCAGGTAAAGCCGCGCGGACCGTGACCGAGCATGTTAATAATAAAGTGCAGCAGGATGCCGCCCACTGGATACGCCCGCCCTTTGCCCTGGATGAGCTGGATTTTTTGCTGGCCTGTACGCGTTGCGATGCCTGTATCAAGGCCTGTGGTTATCATGTGCTTTTCCCCCTCTCGGCACGGCGGGGAGCGCAGGTCGCGGCGACACCGGTAATGGACCTATTGAATAAGGGCTGTCATTTGTGTGAGGACTGGCCCTGTGTGCAGGCCTGCGAAACCGAGGCCTTGAAACAGCCGCTGCTCGACATCGATGATGATCCTGCCTCTGATGAGCAACAAGCTGCCGGGCCGAAACTTGCACGGGTGAGTCTGAATGAAAAAACCTGCCTGCCCTATAGCGGGCCGGAATGCGGCGCCTGCCGCGGCAGTTGCCCGGTTCCCGGCGCGCTGCTCTGGCAAAGTGAAAAACCCGTCATTGATGAAAGCATTTGCAGCGGCTGCGCACTGTGTCGAGAAGCCTGCATCATCGAACCCAAAGCCATCCGAGTGCAGTCGATACACGCAACACGGGATATAAAATAAATCTCCGTTAACCCCCTCTCCCCATCAGGGAGAGGGTTGGGGAGAGGGGTCTACAGGGTCGCAGTGAAAATAAATATTAGTCACGCAGGGCCATGGCTGGTTTTCCGCATCGCAGGTGAGATTTTTACGCCAAGCCCAAATATCCCCCTTCGGCGGCCAGTAGCGGTATAATGTGCCGCTTCGTCATCACACGGTAAGCCCATGAAATTGATAATACGCAATCTTGCCCGCACTACCACCGAGGCTGAACTGCAGACGCTGTTCAAAGCTTATGGCAGCGTACAGTCCTGTACCCTGGTCATGGATAAAAAAACGGCCGTTTCAAAAGGTTTTGCTTTTGTTGAAATGCCTAAAACGGGCGAGGCCAAGGCAGCAATGAAGAGCTTGAATGGTAAAGATATTGCCGGTAGCAAGATCCGCGTAAAAAAGGTTGAGTCAGCCCAGTAGCCGGGGCATGATTTTGTATACTGCAGGTACGTCTTTCGGCCTCACCAGGGCGGGAAATAATAGAGTCAGTTGTCAACATTTTCAGAGTCATCCGCTGGTGCATGCTTGTGACTCAGAACTATTTAGAACAGGTAATTTTGTGACCAATAATGATATTTTACGCCGCATTCGCTATACCTTCGATTACCATGAGTCGAAAATAGTCTCGATATTTGCCTTGGCCGATTATAAGGTAAGTCAGGAGCAGGTGAGCAACTGGCTGAAAAAAGAAGAGGATCCGGCTTATCAGAGCTGTAATGATAGCCAGATGGCTATTTTTTTGAATGGTCTGATTAATCATAAACGAGGCAAAAAAGAAGGGCCTCAACCTGATCCCGAGAAGAATTTAACTAACAATATTATTTTAAGAAAATTAAAAATCGCATTAGATTTGAAAGATGACGATATACTGAAAATGATGGGCCTGGCGGATGTGCATATCAGCAAACATGAATTAAGCGCCTTTTTTCGTAGAGCCGGTCATAAACATTATCGCGAATGTAAAGATCAGATCTTGCGTAACTTTTTAAAAGGCATGCAGCTTAAATACCGTCCCGACGCTCAAGCGGATACGACGTTTAAATGGAAATAGTTTTAAATAGCTATTCGAAATCTCTCGTTCCCACGCTCCTGCGTGGGAACGGATATCCGAATCAGCGTATCGATTGACGTATGGGTTCCCACGCGAGAGCGTGGGAACCAGAATGATCCTTCGACTTCGCTCAGGACGAACGGTTATCTGTTTTGCTCAGGACGAACAGCTATCTATTTTTTTTTCTCAGAACGAACGACTATCTATAAAGTGCTCTGGTATTGGGAACGCTTATTTAGATCACCAGATCAAATCATCGGGAATTTTATATTCAGCATAGGGATCGTTCTCGTCAACTTCGGCTGATTCATTATCAAATAAGATGATACGTTTTTCATTGCGCTGTTGAATTTTTTCAGCAATGGAACGGGGCACCAGTTCATACCGGCCTTCTATCCGGGCGATACCTAATTTTCCCTGGATAATTTTGAGTTTCATTTCCTCGTTAATATAAATTCGCTTAACTTTTTTCTGATGTTCAAAATTGTAGGGAATATCGCAGCCTTCATTTCTCTCAATGCGGTTGGCGCTAATGAGTTGATTGATTTCAGCCGAGATCGCTTTTTTTCGAGCCTGTTCCTGTTTACGCTGATTTAATTCACGGTCACGTTTTGCTTTTTCATCCGCAGCCTGGCGGGCTTTAAGGCTGGTTTCATCTATTGTCGCCTGCTTTTGATTGCGCTGTTGTTTTTTCTTTTTCTGCTTGTCCTTGTTTGCTTTCTGGACTTGCTGCTTACTAACGACGCCTGCTTTAAGGAGTTGTTCCTGAAATGGATTATTCATACCGTTTTCTCGTAGTTTCTTTTATATTGGCGGCCGATGTTTATGATGTAAGAATATTACCCTTAGCCAGATCGTGCACCTGTTAGTCAGATTATATCCAGAGTTTTAATTTAATCCCACTCTTCATTGTTCTGCGCGGGCATGTCGGGGTGGCAGCGTTGGCAGGGTACTTTTTGTGCGCTGTAGTAGTCGTGATCGTCGTCGCTGCCGCCACGATAGGCTTCATAATTGTCGGGTAAGTGGTGGGCGATACCCTGGTGACAGTCGATACAGGTTTTGCCGCGCTGTTGTGACAGGCGATGGATAGTGCGGCTGCGACTTTTCTGGCGAGACATATCCATCGCATTGAAGTTGTGGCAATTACGGCATTCCCGCGAATCGGAGTCTTTCATGGTTTGCCAGACATGGCGGGCCAGCTCCAGCCGTTTAGCCTGAAACTTTTCAGGGGTATCGATGGAACCTAGCATTTTATGCATCAGTTCGTTGGTGGCGCGTATTTTTCGCGCCAACATATGGCCCCATTCACGGGGTACATGGCAGTCTGGACAAGTTGCCCTTACGCCAGTGCGGTTACGGTAATGTATGGTCTGACGGTATTCCTGGTAAACATTGTCTTTCATTTCGTGGCAGCTGATACAAAAAGCAAGGTTGTTGGTTTTTTCGAGAACGGTATTGAATGCGCCCCAGAAGAGGATACCAAGTATGAATATACCGAACAGAAATACTAATAGGTAACGCCGGCATATTTTTTTGATGATGGAGCGAAATCGTTGTCTCACGATCGCTTATCCTGAGAGTCGAATAGAGCCAAAACCTCATCGGCTTGCTTGCGTTTCTGACCATTACAACTGATAGAACGCTGAACCTTAAAATAGCTGAGCGTATTGGCATTGCAGTAGATATCTCGTGTGAAACGGGTATCGTGATTTGAAATGAGAACCGAAATTTTATCGTCTCGGCGTTGTTCAGCCAGTTGCGCCAGTGTGTGTTGTTGTTGCAGATCAAATCCGCCACTACTGTAGCTGGTAAAGTTGGCACTGTCAGACAATGGGACATAGGGCGGGTCACAATAGATTACATCGCCTTTGCGAGAAAGATTGAACGACTCTTCAAATGAACAGAGTTTGAAATTTGCTGATTGTGCTTTGTGATGAAAGGCCAGCATTTCTTTTTCCGGGAAATAAGGTCGCACATAGCGCCCGAAGGGGACGTTATAACCACCCTTCGAATTATAACGGCAGAGGCCGTTATAGCCATGCCGGTTGAGATAGAGGAATAACGCCGCTTTTTGACGAACATTGTTCGTTGTATTGAATTTTTTACGCAGGCTGTAATAACTCTCGGGATTATTGTATTTACCGTTAAAATACGGCTTACAGTAACGGATAAAAACGTTGCCTTCCTGTTTTAGATGTTGATACAGGCTAATGAGATCGGCATTGGTGTCACAGAGCAGGTAGTTCGGATACTGGGTATTCAGAAACAGGGCGCCAGAACCCGCAAAGGGTTCGATCAGGCGCTGTCCTTGCGGGAGCAGGGCCTTGATCTGTTTAAGGACTCGGTATTTGTTGCCGGCCCATTTTAAAAAGGGCCGGATGCTGGCCGAGTCTGTCTTGGCCGGGAGCGTTGTTTTCATCTCTTTGGGTTTAATTCCCCGCTGTTTGCAGCGAAAATAGTAGGATGGGTAGAGCGGAGCAAAACCCATCGGCAGACAACTACTTAATAATCCGCCGTTTGCGGCGGGGTTGTTTATTTAGACAACATCCTTGATAAAAACTTTTGCCTTGCGTTGATAGTTGTACAGTGCCCGTCGTTTAACCGGAAGCCGGTCCAACGAACCCGGCTTGAATCCGTGTTCACGAAACCAGTGTGAAGCACGCGTGCTGAGTACGAACAAGCGGTTGATACCGAGTTGGCTGCTTTGTTTTTCAATATAGTTTAACAGAGCGTTGCCGCGGCCCTGGGTGCGATAATCCGGATGCACAGCCAGACAGGCCAGCTCGCTGATTTTTTCCTTAAGGTAAGGATATAAGGCGGCACAGGCAATAATAGTGCCGTCACGTTCCACCACGGTGAAGTACTGGATTTCCATTTCCAGCTTTTCGCGCGAACGGCGTACCAGGATATCGTCGGCTTCCAGTGGTGCAATGAGTTCAATGATACCGCCGATATCCTCTAGCTTGGCCTGGCGCGTGTCTTCAAAGGGATCGGCCATTAACAGGGTGCCACTACCGTCGCGGGTAAATAGTTCCAGCAGCAGGGCACCGTCGGTATGGCGGTTGATAATATGCGCGCGTGCCACGTCCTGGCCGCAGGCCTTAATCGCCGCCCGCAAGCAATGCTGGATGCTTTCGCTTAGTTTATGCTTTTTCTCCAGCAGGTTTTCGGCCTCGCTGAGGGTGAGTTCCCGAATTAGACGCTTGCGGTTGTCGGTCAGGCCTTTGCCATCGACCAGATAAATCAGTTTATCGGCTTTGAGCTGCGAGGCTACAGCCGAGGCCACGTCTTCTGCATTGAGATTAAAAATCTCCCCGGTGGGGGAATAGCCAATGGGGGAGAGCAGGGCGATAGCGGAGGAATCCAGCAAACTCTGCAGCGCAGGCGTATCGATTCGACGGACTTCGCCAGTGTGCTGGTAATCCACGCCATCGCGCACACCCAGTGGCTGAGCGGTGATAACATTACCGGAGAGCACGCGGATACCGGCACCGGCCATCGGTGAATTGGTCAGGCCCATAGATAGCAGCGCCTCGATCTCCTGGCGTACGCAGCCTGCGGCCTCCTTGACACAGAGAAGGGCTTCATCGTCGGTGACGCGCAGGCCATTGACATACTGTAGCCGAGCCTGACGTTTATTTAGTCGGGTTTCGATTTGTGGACGGCAGCCATGCACCAGTACTAGTTTGACGCCAAGACTATTGAGTAGGGCAAGATCATGCACCAGGCTTGAGAATTGGGCGTCGGCCAGCATTTCACCGCCAAAAGCGATGACAAAAGTGCGTCCGCGAAAGGCGTTTATGTAAGGGGCAGAATCTCGAAACCAGCGGACGAAGGTCTTGCTATCGGAAATTGGACTCATGAATAGTTAGTATTGGTTATTTCCAGCTATTTTTCTTTTTCCAGCGGATTTTAGGCAGCAAAAGTCCAAGGAATATACCCCCAAGCAGAACAATGGCTCCAGCAATAAACCATTCGCGCTGGGAACGATCTTTGAGTACCTGATTTTCCTGGGCCATCATTTGCAGTCTCTTTTCCAGGGAAATATTCTGCTGTTGCAGTTTGCGGTTTTCCTTGTCAAGCAGGAGCGGCTTGGCGGCGACTTCGCCGAGTCGGCTGAGTTGGCTTTCTGCCGTCTTGACTCGACTTAGAAGATCTTTATTTTTGTTTTCCAATTCATGTCGTTGCTTGCGTAATTTTTTGGTTTTTTCTTGCAAGTTGGTATTTTCAGCTTTCAGTTTATTGAGTTTATTTTCTGTTGCCTCCAATTTTAAACGCGCTATGGGTTCTGGACTTAGATATTGGGAGCGAATCCAGCCTTCAGCACCATTATCAGTGCGGACTCTGGCATACCCTGTATCCGTCATTTCAAGAACTTCGAGTCGAGTGCCGCTGGGCAGGGTACGGATGATTTGATATGCACTACCCTGACCTGTGCGCAGGGTAATCACCAGTTGGTCGCTGACATACTGGTATTCTGTCGCTTGGTTCAGCGGGGAAATGAGGATGAGGACAATAAATATTAGCAGTTTCACCTTGATGCCTTATATTATTTTGTAATGGTCGTTATAGTTAGATTGATTCTTCAAAAATAGATAGAATTTATTTTTGAACCCCATTTCATTCACCCAATCGAAGTGATGAAATACACCTTAGCGGCGTTTTGTTTTGCTTAAGGGCATATTTTCTCAGCTTATCTGTTCAAAAACTAACCTACGCAGGATATGTCCTGAGTTCTAAATTATATATAAAGTAATATTATTTGATAGGGGACTCTAGCCCAAATGTGTGATTATTCACGTTTTGTCTAGTTTATTACAGATGAAAGGGGGCTTAGTTAAATCTGTCACATCAATGTCATGTTGCATGGGTGTAATAGTCGCTTGCTACGGCAAGGCATTGTTAGTCATAAAAATGTCATTATCTATCGCGGGAAAACTATATGGACAAGAATAATTCCAGAGTGTTGGTGGTTGAGGATGAACTAGCTATCCGGGAGATGCTGGGTTTTACCCTGGCGCGGGCAGGTTTCGAAGTACTCGAAGCCGAGGATGTTCGCGAGGCAACCGATGTAATTGCCCGGTCGCGGCCGGATGTGGTGTTGCTGGACTGGATGTTGCCAGGCATCAGCGGCATTGATTTTGCCAGACGCCTGCGGCGGGAAGAAGTGACTCGTGATTTGCCTATTATTATACTCACGGCCCGCGGCGAGGAGTCCAGCAAGCTCAAAGGTTTTGCCGTCGGCGCGGATGACTACATTACAAAACCTTTTTCAACTCAAGAGCTTATCGCCAGGATTAAGGCACTGTTACGGCGTTCCGGGGCAAGCAGAGAAGAAGAGATGGTGGTGATCGAAGGGCTTAGCCTTGATACTGCTGGCCATCGGGTCAATATAAAAGGTAAGACGGTGAAACTGGGACCGACTGAGTTTCGCTTATTGCACTTTTTTATGACCCACCCTGAACGGGTTTACAGTCGCGACCAGCTTCTGGATCAGGTCTGGGGAAATCAGGTCTATATTGAGGATCGCACCGTAGATGTACACATTCGGCGCCTGCGTAAGGCGCTGGCCCCATTTGACTATGATCGGCATGTGCAGACCGTACGCGGTTCCGGCTACCGATTCTCCAAACGGGTGTAAATCCGCATGGTGGTAAAAGAGTTCTGGCAATTTCTGTTCCTGGGTCTGCTTGCTAGTTTGCTGGGCGCAATGTTTGGCGACATCAAAATGGCATTATTGATCTTCGTGCTACTTTGGTTTGCCTGGTATTTCAGCAACTTGGCCAGGTTAGTGCGTTGGATTGGGCAGGGAAAAAAATATTCGCCACCGGTATCCCACGGCCTGTGGGGACATATTTTTACTGAGATTTACCACATGCAGCAGCGCAAACGCCGGCGCAACAAAAAGTTGGTCAAACTGCTGGGGCGGTTTCGTGAATCCACGGCGGCATTGCCTGAGGGCGTGATTGTTCTACGCGAACAGGGCGAGATTGAGTGGTGGAATGAAATGGCCGGTGAACTGCTGGGGTTGAAATATCCCCAGGATGTTGATCGGCGTCTCACTAACCTGTTGCGCAATCCGGACGTCATGGAATATTTCCGAAACAGCGATGAGGAAAAAACGGTTCGTTTTCCCTCGCCCATTGCCGAATTAAAAATTCTGTCACTAAAGATCGTGCCTTATGGCAATAATCAGAAGCTAGTCGTGGTGCGCGATGTCACGTTGAACAAAAGGGTGGAAGAAATGCAGCGGGATTTTGTTGCTAACATCTCCCACGAGTTGCGTACGCCACTGACCGTAATCAACGGTTATCTGGAAAATCTGCTGGAAGATTGTGAGGATCTGGATGCCGCGCGCCTGCAGCATACTTTTCAGGCCATGCAGCAGCAGGCGATTCGCATGCGCCGGTTGACCGACGATCTGACTACCTTGTCAAATGTGGATAATGAAAAAGTAGGTCCACGCAGTGAGATAGTCAATGTGCCGCAGATGCTGGGGAGCCTGCACGAAGAAGCACAAATTATCAGCGGCGAGGATAAATACACCCTGATCTTTGAAGTGGATAGCGAGTTGTTTCTACGAGGTGATCCTAGGGAACTGGATAGCGTATTCACTAATCTGGTGGTTAATGCGATTAACTACACGCCTGCCGGCGGAGCGATTCGGGTTCGTTGGTACCAGGATGAGACGGGAGCGCATTTCGAGGTGAATGATACCGGTATTGGCATTGCTCCTTATCATGTTGAACGTCTAACTGAGCGTTTTTACCGGGTGGATGTTGCGCGTTCGCGCCATACTGGCGGTTCGGGCTTGGGGCTGGCTATCGTCAAGCGTGCCCTGCAGCGGCATCAGGCAGGTCTGCGTATTGATAGTGAAATTGGCCGAGGTAGTGCTTTTATCTGTGATTTTCCGAAAGACATCATTTCATTGAAAAAGGACATCATGCCAGCCCCCGTTGCAAGTCTGAGCGGCTGAGCTGTCATACGAGTGCAGTATATGTGAAGTTTGGCGGGGTGTGTTTGCGTAATTTTTACGTATGCTATCTTTACCTTCGCTGTAATAATACCGTCATATTTGTCGCATACACTTTTGCCTTTGTTGCAAAAATATTTCTAAGGAGAATATTTCCATGTTTCACAAAAAACTGATTGCTTCGTTGGTTTTTGCCTCGGCATTGGTTGCTGGACAGGCGCAGGCTGGCAGCAAGGTCGATAGCGGGTTAAATGATTATTCTCGTTCCAGTGGCGTATCGGGTAACCTCAGCAGTGTGGGTTCTGATACCCTGGCTAACCTTATGACGTTGTGGGCAGAAGAATTCAAACGTATTTATCCTAATGTTAACATCCAGATTCAGGCAGCCGGTTCTTCAACTGCGCCGCCAGCGCTGACCGAAGGCACTTCTAATCTTGGTCCTATGAGCCGCAAGATGAAGTCTAAAGAAATAGAAGCTTTCGAAAAGAAATATGGTTACAAGCCGACGGCTATTCGTGTTGCTATTGATGCTTTGGCGGTTTATGCCAACAAGGATAACCCCATTAAGGGTCTGACCATCCCTGAAGTCGATGCTATTTTTTCCTCAACTCGCAAGTGTGGGTATACCAAAGACGTTAACAACTGGGGTGATCTGGGTCTGACGGGTTCTTGGAAAAACCGCAAAATTCAGATTTATGGCCGCAACTCGGTTTCTGGCACATATGGTTATTTTAAGAAAAAAGCCTTATGTAAAGGTGACTACAAAAACAGCGTGAATGAACAACCTGGTTCGGCATCGGTGGTTCAGTCTGTCACCAGCTCCCTCAATGGTATTGGCTATTCTGGTATTGGCTACAAGACATCAGGCGTACGTGCTGTACCTTTGGCCAAGAAAGCGGGTAAGCCTTTCATCGAAGCCACCCCGGAAAATGCTATCAGAGGCACTTATCCACTGGCGCGCTTCCTTTATATCTATGTAAACAAGCATCCCAACAAGCCATTGCCTCCGCTGGAACGTGAGTTCATCAAGATGGTGCTGTCCAAATCGGGTCAGGTGACTGTTGTGAAAGATGGCTATATCCCGCTTCCTGTTAAGGTAGCGAAGAAGGAAATAAGAAAAGTTCATTAAGAAGAATCAGGTTTTGTTCATTTCCTCTGCCCCGCATTTGCGGGGCTTTTTTTGTCTACCAGTTTAGTCTATGGATGGTGGTTGTTATCTTGACGTAGTTTGGAGTCCCTGGGAGCCAGGATGGGAGTGAATCTAAGTATGGAAACTTAACGGAGTTTTGTGAGGAACCGCTGGCTAAGTTTTATGTTAGCATGATTTAAAAATTCTAACCTATTGTTAATAGAGTAATTTTTACCATTATCAGAAAATTTCAGCATTTAGAGGGATCTTTCGCTATGTTTCGCAGTTTTGTTACATGTCGTCATAATTCATATTTATTTGATGGGTGCTTAAATTCTGAGATTTTCATCTGAAAATATCTTGCTCACACAAGTAATTGAATTAAAGGAATAAATTAGATTTGCAAAGAATATATTAAGGCCTGTTATAATTGTCACAATACTGTCATATGTTGCGATTATTCTTCATCCATAAATACTTTCTTCCTTTGATTTCTATTCTTACATTTTCTGACCTTGCGAGCGTTTCATGAGTACAGCAAAGACTGATCTGCATATGCAGTGGCGCCAGCTCAAGGATCGGCTGGCACGTTATATGGTGGCGGTAGGTGGTATTGGCGTCATCATGGCCATTACCCTGATTTTTGTCTATCTGCTATTTATTGTTTTGCCATTGTTTTCTTCGGCCAGTATAAAAAAAGTGGCTGATTATCCATTGCCTGCGGAAAGTGGAAAAACGCTCTATCTGGCGATGGAAGAGCAGGCTGAAATTGCAGTCCGAGTTACCGATCAAGGCCAGGTAGAATTCCTGCAAACGACAACTGGAAAGCTGTTAAAAAGCGTTCAGCTGCCGCTGCCTGAAAATACCACGATCAGCAGTTTTGCTGCGGCCACCCCCGAAAGTGCGGTGCTGGCGGTAGGCTTGTCTAATGGTCAGGCGATCGTGTTTAAATATCACATGCAGGTCAGCTTTCCGAATGACAAACGTGTTCTGACGCCGATGGTTCAGTATCCTCTGGGGCAGGAACCCTTGTTGATCGACTGGGGTCGGCACTCTTTGCAGACTCTGGCAATACAGATAGATGATGAAAGTGCAATTTTGGTGGCGGCCACCGATGATCAGCGTTTGATGCTGACGGTGATGGAAAAA
>JAADGZ010000151.1:0-4497 GCA_013152045.1 Gammaproteobacteria bacterium | reverse complement strand
TGGATGACGAGGTTAGCTGGGCTGAGCCGGAAACCTCGATTATCGCGCAGAGCCACAATGACATCAGCTTTATCCTACTGGACAAGAATCAGCGCAACCTGTATTTGGCCAATGCCAACGGTGAACTGAGTTTTTACGATATTAGCGACAAAGCAGATCCAACGCTGGTGCAGCACCTTTTTTTGCTGACAGGACACAACACCCTGGAAAGCCTGAAACTGCTGGCTGGTGATATTTCTCTGCTGGCGGGAGACGCGCAGGGTAATGTGACTCAATGGTTTCCGGTAAAAGATGCGGAAGGCCGACGCGTGTTGCGGCGGATCCGCGGATTTTCTGATTTTAGTCAGCCGGTGACGGCGATTGCACCGGAACATACCCGCAAGGGTTTTTTGGCGGTCGATAAGTCCGGACGTATTGGCCTGTTCCATACTACTGCGGAAAGCACCCTGCTGGTTGAACGTGTCAGTGATAGTGCGATTCTGAAGGCCGCCATCGCTCCACGTGCTAATGCTATGTTGTTGCAGGATGCGCAGCATTTGTATTTTTATACCATTAATAATGAACATCCTGAAGTTTCTATGAAGGCACTATGGGGTAAGGTCTGGTACGAGAGTTATCCCAAACCGGACTATATCTGGCAGTCTTCTTCGGCCAGTAATGACTTTGAGCCTAAACTTAGTTTGATTCCGCTTTCTTTTGGTACGGTTAAGGCTGCTTTTTATGCCATGTTGTTTGCCATTCCCCTGGCCGTGATGGGGGCCATTTTTACCGCTCAGTTCATGTCGCCCAGCATGCGCAAAGTGGTTAAACCCAGTATTGAAATTATGGAAGCCTTGCCGACCGTCATTCTGGGCTTTCTGGCGGGGTTGTGGCTGGCACCTTTCATGGAAGCAAACTTGCCGGGCATTTTCAGTATTATGATCATCATGCCCCTGGGCTTGTTGCTGTTTGCCTATTTATGGCAGGAATTGCCTGATCGTGTTCGCCATAGTGTGCCTGATGGTTGGGAAGCTGCGTTGTTGATTCCGGTTGTAATCGGCTTGGGATATTTTTGTTTTGTTCTGAGTCCGGTTCTGGAAGACAGCTTTTTTGCTGGCGATATGCCGGGTTGGTTACGCAATGAATTGGGTGTCAATTATGATCAACGTAACTCTCTAGTCGTGGGGTTAGCGATGGGTTTTGCCGTTATTCCGACTATTTTTTCGATTGCCGAAGATGCTATTTTTGCCGTCCCCAAACATCTAGTCCAGGGTTCGCTGGCCTTGGGGGCGACGCCCTGGCAGACGCTAGTGCGAGTGGTGTTGCTTACCGCTAGCCCGGGTATTTTTTCCGCCATCATGATTGGTATGGGCCGTGCTGTGGGCGAAACCATGATTGTGCTGATGGCGACTGGCAATACCCCGATAATGGATTTTAGTGTCTTTGAGGGCATGCGTACTCTGTCAGCCAATATTGCGGTGGAAATGCCGGAGTCAGAAGTGGATAGCACCCATTATCGGGTACTATTTTTGGCGGCGGTGGTGCTGTTTACCTTTACCTTTATTTTTAATACCGTGGCGGAAGTTGTACGGCAACGCTTGCGTCAACGTTACAGCAATTTATAGGCAAGATCATGAGCAGCGTTAGCAAATGGCTTAAAAGTGGGCAACCCTGGATCTGGCTGAATGCCGGTGCGGTCAGTATCAGTCTATTAATGGTTATCGGGTTGGTATTGTTGATCGCCGTGCGCGGCCTGGCTTATTTCTGGCCGGCTGATGTGATGCAGGCAGATTATATGCACGCGGGCAACATCGGCAAGGTATTGGGTGAAATTACTGCGAGTGAGGATCTCAGCATGGAGCGGTTGCAGGACAGCGGCTACCAGATAGGTCCGGAGATAGCACAAGATAAGAAACATGTTGTACGTTACCTGGTGAAAATGGGTAACCGCGATGTAACGGGTACGGATTTCAAGGTTCTGTTAAAACCGATGTTGAAAAAAGTGACCTATCCGAACAAGGCCATGGTGGTGGAACGCCGCGAATGGGGTAATTTCTACGGTTTTCTGAAGGCGCTTAAAAAAGACGGAAAAATCCTGGCTGAGGGCGAACAGGCGCAGGCCATGCTTGATCAACGCCTGAAACAGGCGCTGGGCATTTTTGATGAAATCAGCTATATCCGCAAACATGATATCGGCAAGGTTAATTATAGTATGGAGCGCCTGCGCCTGCGCGAACGGCGGCTGGAATTAGACGGCGATACTGACCCAGCAAAAAAGGCTGCGATTGTCGCCGATCGGAAAGTGCTGGATAAGCAATACAAACAGTTACAGGCGAAATTGAGTCAACTCACCGATAAAATCCGGCGCGACAGCCTGGTTGTTGAAACGGTAGATGGCAAGCGGATTGAGATTAATATGGGTAAAGTCGTGCGCGCCTATTTCCCCAATGCGATGTCAACGGTCGAAAAAGTGGGGCTCTATTTTGCCAAGTTGTGGGAATTCGTATCCGATGATCCCCGTGAGGCCAATACCGAAGGCGGGATTTTCCCGGCTATTTTCGGCACAGTGTTGATGGTTATGCTGATGGCCCTATTGGTAACGCCGTTTGGCGTAGTAGCGGCGGTTTACCTGCGTGAATATGCTCGTCAGGGCCTTGTGATTCGTTTGATCCGCATTGCGGTGAATAACTTGGCCGGCGTGCCGTCTATTGTTTATGGTATTTTTGGGCTGGGCTTTTTTGTCTATTTTCTGGGTGGAAATATCGATGCTCTGTTTTTCCCCGAGGCCAGCCCAGCGCCGGTATTCGGTACGCCGGGTATTCTCTGGTCTTCCCTCACCTTGGCCCTGTTAACCTTGCCGGTTGTGATTGTGGCAACTGAGGAAGGCTTGTCGCGTATTCCGCGATCTATCCGTGAGGGTAGTCTGGCGCTGGGCGCGACCAAGGCCGAGACGCTTTGGCGTACGGTATTGCCGATGGCATCACCGGCGATGATGACTGGCCTGATTTTGGCCGTGGCGCGTGCGGCAGGTGAAGTAGCGCCGTTGATGCTGGTCGGCGTGGTCAAGATGGCACCCTCATTGCCGCTGGATGGCAATTTTCCGTTCCTGCATATGGAACGCAAATTTATGCATCTTGGCTTTCATATTTACGATGTCGGTTTTCAGAGTCCCAATGTGGAAGCAGCGCGGCCTCTGGTTTATGCTACCTCGTTGTTACTGATTATTGTGATCGTTTTACTGAATCTGACGGCTATCAGGATTCGTAACCGCCTGCGGGAAAATTACCGGATGCTGGAAAATTAGTTTTAGTACCTTAGAAATAATTTTCTATGCATTTTGTAGAAAATTATTTCGTAAAGGTACTTATCTTGTGGTTTATCCAGGCTCGGGTGAGCTGTTAAATTATATCAATGCGGATAAAGAGATGAATAAAGAAGCGAACCTGACACACGGTATAAACATGGATGCGCTATGCCGTGATGATGAGAAAAATCATGCTAGTAGTGAGAAGATCACTATGAGGGTAGAAAATGTAGATCTGTATTATAGTGAAAAGCAGGCGCTGAAAAACATTAATATGACGATCATGAAAAACCGGGTTACCGCCTTCATCGGTCCCAGTGGTTGTGGCAAGTCAACCCTGCTGCGCTGCTTCAACCGGATGAATGATCTGGTTGATAATGTGCGTATCGAGGGCCGTTTTTTGCTCGATGATCAGGATATCTACGCCAAGAACGTGCAGGCGTCTGAATTGCGCCGCCGGGTGGGTATGGTCTTTCAGAAGCCGAATCCTTTTCCCAAAAGCATTTATGAAAATGTGGCCTATGGCATGCGCATTATCGGTATTAAAGATAAGCGCAAGCTGGACGAAAATATAGAAAAGGCACTAAAAGGTGCGGCCCTCTGGGATGAAGTCAAAGATCGTATGAATGACAGCGCTATGGGCCTGTCAGGCGGGCAACAACAGCGCTTGGTCATTGCGCGTGCGATTGCCATTGAACCAGAAGTATTGCTGCTGGATGAGCCTGCTTCGGCGCTGGATCCGATTTCAACCCTAAAAATTGAAGAACTCATCTACGAACTGAAGGAAAAATATACTATTGTTATAGTAACGCACAACATGCAGCAGGCCGCGCGCGTATCCGATTACACGGCGTTCATGTACATGGGTGAGCTGGTTGAGCATGGTGATACCAAAAGTATATTTACTAACCCGAAAAAGAAAAAGACGGAAGACTATATCACTGGACGATATGGGTAAAAGCAGATACAAGTTGCAAGATAAAATGCCTGGGGAAGTTGGCTCTACTTGTATCTTTATTCCTTAAACTAAGAGAGTACTATGGACAAGCTAAAACTAGGACAACATATTTCGCAACAGTTCAATGAGGAACTGGAAGATATTCGTACGCGTGTTATGTACATGGGCGGTATCGTCGAACAACAGCTTGCTGATGCTATCAAGGCCTTGACGACCAAAGACGCCTCTCTGGCAGAAGTCGTCATTACCAATGATT
>JAADGZ010000111.1 GCA_013152045.1 Gammaproteobacteria bacterium | reverse complement strand
CAGGAGATACCGTCCGATTAACAAAACCGACTCAGCGTTCAGCCAGTCGCTTGATTTGTTCTTCCAGCTTTTCCAGACGGCCAACGATAATATCCGACCAGGCCTGCAGTTCCCTGAACAGTTCGTTGGCCTCATCAAGATCATTTTTATGTGGCTTGTATTTGAGACCCAACACCCGGGCAAAGAATGAAGGCCGGTTGTCACCGAACAGCCGTTTGAATATTTTTGCATAGGTTTCATGCAAATGATTGTGCGGCTCTTCAATGGCCTGGAAACTGGGCAGCCTGGCCAGGTGTCGGCCATCGCCGTAATACCACCGACCGAAAACACAGTCAGTAGGCATTACCGGGACTTTTTCTTTATCCACCGGTACGCCATCAATCAGTGAGCGAGCACGCTTCACCCAGGTAACATGTGAACGCTTGGCCGCACGTATTTTTTCCAGTATCTCCGACTTATCCATTTTTTTAACGTCGCCATTAAATGTATTGTTCCTGCATCAATTCTGACACAAGATCAAAACAAATCAAAAAATGAATTTTTCGCCGTCTGCTGCGGCTGATCTGTTTAGTCAGGAAAACTACGTTTGCTACGTAACCGCAGTAGCGGCTGCCACTGTTCCAGATCCTGCCAGACGACTGAGGGCGGCATTTCGAAAATGCCAAGACCCTGTTGCTCGGCATGAATATAGTTCTGGGTATCCCGCAGACTGGTGATAAAAGGAATTTTCAGTGATTTGAGAAAAGCCTGCAAAGACTGATAAATCAAGGTGTTTTCCCGCACCCGGTTGGCGACCACGGCAATCTTGGTTTGTTTGCGAGAAATCTTACCATTGAGCAGCAGCGCCTTCATAAAATCAGCCGCCGCACGCATATCGATGGGCGAGGGCAAAACCGGGACAATAATGGTTTCCACCCGGCGCACCAGCTGACTCAGCTCCTGACCCTGCACACGGGCAGGTGTATCTAGAATCACGGTATCCACCGAGGTCGGAATGCGCACACTTTTTTCCCAGGCCGGCAAGCCCTGAATCCGTGGCTCACGATCACCCCGGACGTTAAGCCAGGCCATGCTCGAGCCTTGCGGATCAAAGTCAATCATGACCACTTTTTGTTGCCGCTCAAAGGCAAAATAACTTGCCAGATTGGTCGAAATGGTACTTTTGCCACAACCGCCTTTGGCGTTTAACACCATGATCGTACGCATACCTGCCCCCCGTTTTGGATTCAACTATACGGGAGCAGAAAAGAAATTTCATCCTGCGTCCATGTCTGCGGACGCAGGATAATTTTCTTAGTGGCTGAGTTCGATCTGACGACCGTTCAAAGGCTGCACCGGACGCGTACTTTTAGAGAAGATAGCAGTAAACGCAGACACCTGAGCAGGTGACACATCAACCTTGTTTTTCAGCACCATCCAGTTGACACCTTCACTGCAGGGTGGCGTCGTCAGAGAACCGGAATAGTGATAATAAGCCTTGTTTGCCGGCAACAAATCGCTGACATCGATCTTAATCGCCGCCTTGCTGTACTCACCCTTATGGTTAGGCATATGTTTCCAGATTTTTTCTATCAATGGATTACTGGCACCTTTCTTAATCAATACCGCAACAACCGCAAGCTGACCATCGGCGGCCTTATGTACCAAATGCGCAACCATGTCTGCCGGTTTGCCATTTATCTCATGTTCACTGGGACTGTGAAAATGGAACTGCAATAATTCATACTGCTTGCCAGCAACCGTGATATGACTGCCCGGTGCATAATTAACCTGAATGGTATGGCCGTTATTGACCACATTCAGCGGTGTCGCTTTATAGCTAAAACGGATCGCCGGTAGACTTGCATTGTGTGCAGCCTTGATGTTTATCGGCGACTGATGTTTGCCACTCTTGCAGGTGCTGAACTCAGACTTCATATCGCCCCAGTGCGCAGGCCCCGTTTCATCCGCATAACCCCAGTGTGCACCCGTATGACCACTGCCCGCCAATGTCAGTGTTGAAAATGACAATGACAACAGAATAAGACCTGACTTTAAATAACGTATAAATTGTTGCATATTCTCTCCTGATATTTTCTTGATAAAAATAATGCGAAGTAATGGAATGAGTATGCAGGCATATGGTTCTATCCTCCCATTAACATTAAACGATCACATGGCATCATAATAGTTAATATTCTTAAGCTGGCAACCATGTTTAAGTTAATATTATTTTTCCTCTTGCCAGTTCGCCATCACCGCCGCTGTTTTTTGATAGCCTATCTCAATCAAGGAACTGGCGCGGTGAAACTCGAAGGCGCGGCTGGCACTACGCGGAATCTCAATCAACACATCGGGGGGGGAAGATGCTATTTTTAATTGCGAGAGCGCATTTTGTATGGTCTCGAACGAGCTACTAACAAGCTCCAGCATACTCAGGCGAGCATAAGCAGGCTTTTTGTTGGCTCGCTGCAAGCTACCAATAAAATCAAGTACACGCTGCTGGTAGGGGTTGCGGCTGTTGCGCATGTCATCCTGTTCTGCGGCTTTCTCTTTGGCGCGAGACAGACCATTGTGCGCAGCATTTAGATTAACCGCTATGGTCAGATCGTTCTGATCCCTGAGGGTAGGCATCACCGGCACTGGATTCAGCAGGCCGCCATCCAGCAAACGCATGCCCCGGTACTCATGCGGCGTGAATATCGTCGGCACGGCAATCGAAGCACGAATAGCATCAAACAGGGGGCCGTCGCTCAACCAGATCTCTTTCTGTCGTTCAATATCGGTTGCCACGGCGGTAAAGTTTATTGGCAGCTCTTCGATCTCGTGTTCACCCACCAGCTCCTTAAGCACCGAGATAATGCGTTCACCTTTGAACAGGCCTTCCGAGCTAAAAGAAAAATCTAGAAACCGAAGAACATCGGTACGCCTCAAAGCCAGGATCCATTGCTTGAAGGTATCCAACTCACCGGCGGCATAAATGCCCCCTACCAGTGCTCCCATGGAAGAGCCGGCAATACTGCGGATTTCATAATGATTGTCCAGCAGCCATTCGATCACACCAACATGGGCATAGCCACGCGCACCACCACTGCCGAGAATAAGCGAAACTGTCTTCCCGTTAGCCTTCATTCAGAGCATTCCTTATGCAGAAATATTGCCTGACTTTGATTAAGAATAAACGCCCTCGCCCCATTGGGGAGAGGAGGCTTAATATGTACGTTTTTTTAGTCTTTATTGGTACTGTTAATATTCTCTTCTTCGACTATCGCTTTATCCAGTTCATTATCCTGCTCTGTCTCAGCCTTTTCTTCCTCTTCTACTTCTTTCTCCCGATCTGCACGTTGGCGCAGCAGTATGCGTGAGAAAAACAGCCCGATTTCAAACAACATCCACATAGGCAGGGCCAGCAGAGTCTGGGAAATTATATCCGGCGGCGTCAGCAACATGCCCACCACAAAGGCCGCAACAATAATATAGGCGCGTTTAGACGCCAGGTCATCCGGGGTCGTGACCCCAGCCAGAACCAGCAGAATGGTGGCAATCGGCACTTCAAAAGCGACGCCAAAGGCAAAAAACAGTTTCAGCACAAAATCCAGATATTTGCTGATGTCGGTCATCACGGCCACGCCCTGGGGCGCAGTCGTAACCAGAAAGCCAAATACCAGCGGGAAGACGACGTAATACGCGAAGGCCATGCCCACATAGAACAGGACAATGCTGGAAAACAACAGAGGAAAAGCCAGCCGTTTTTCGTGCTTATACAGGCCTGGCGCGATAAAGGCCCAGGCCTGGTAAAGAATAAACGGCATCGCCATAAAAATGGACGCTACCAATGCCAGTTTGAAGGGTGTCAGAAACGGTGAGGCCACTTCGGTAGCAATCATGCTGCTACCAACGGGCAACTGCTTCAACAGAGGCGTGGCCAGGATGTGGTAGAGATCATTGGCAAAACTAAACAGGCCGGCAAAAATTAGCACCACCACCAAGACCACGCGTAACAGACGATCTCGCAGTTCAAACAAGTGGGAGAGAAAAGGCTGTTCCTGCTCTTCAGAGCGGGTAGAAGAATTATGTTCGCTCATGCTTTACTATTTTTTCGGGTTCATCAAGACCGATAGAACCATCATCGTCAGCATTCTCGCTATCTACCGGTTCATCCTGGGGACTTTTAAGCGAACCGCTAAACTCTGTCCTGGCATCATCTATGGCACCCACCAGATAATCTTTTTCTTCTTCAAAGCTGTACTGATTCGTATCTAGATCGGTATCTAGTACATGTTTGATTTCATCCAGGCCGGCTTCTTTTTCCAGCATTTTGCGCAACTCGTCCTGCTTGATCTCGCGATCGATATCCGTCTTTACCTGGTTGACAAAACGCCGGGTGCGCCCTACCCATTTACCGGCTGTACGCGCCACGCCTGGTAATTTATCCGGGCCAATGACGATAAGGGCAACCACGCCGATAATCGCAAGTTCCCAGAAGCCAATATCAAACATGGCACAGAGACGCAGAGCGAGGGGTGAGAGTGAAAGGCATAATCAGACTTATACCTTGTCTTTGCTCTTGGTAACTTCACCCTCAATGACTTCACCTTCGCGCTGTTCAATTTTCGAAGTGCTGCTGTCTTTTTCCTCATCCTTGATGGCTGAACGGAAACCCTTGACCGCTGAACCTAGATCCGTGCCGATGTTGCGTAGACGCTTGGCGCCAAACAGCAGCAACACAATAAGAAGAATAATAATTAATTGCCAAATACCAATACCCATAATTTTTTACTCCACGTCAAACCAACAACATACCGGATATTTTAGCCTGTCTCACCTTAGCCAAAGCCAGGCAAATCACGCCCACCCAGTAAATGAATATGTAAATGAAAAACTTCCTGCCCGCCATCCTTGCCGGTGTTGATGATAGTCCGATATCCAGATTCCAGCCCTTGATCCAACGCAAGCGGCTGGATTAAACGCATTATATGCGCAATTAAAGCGTCGTGTCCGGATTCAAGCTCATTCAGACCAGCAATATGCTCACGAGGGACGATTAGCAAGTGTACCTCGGCTTTGGGGTTGATATCCCGAAACACCACCACCCGCTCATCTTCATAGATCTTGTCAGCCGGGATTTCACCGGCCGCAATTTTGCAAAACAGGCAATCGCTCATGACTCACCCCGGGCCGCTTTTTCATCCAGCCCCGAGAGACCAAAACGTCGACCCAGCTCGTCTAACACCGCATCAACCTCCAGATCCTGCTGCGCCAGCAAAACCATACAATGAAACCACAGATCGGCGATTTCATAAACCAGGTGTTGTGCGTCCCCATCCTTGGCCGCCATCACCGTTTCCGTGGCTTCCTCTCCGATTTTCTTAAGAATGGCATCCAGGCCTTTAGCATAAAGCCCGGCCACATAGGAACTGTCCGGATCTGCCTGTTTACGCGCCTCAAGCACTTCGGCCAATTGCTGTAATATGTTGTTCATAGTCATTCAGGATAAAAATACAAGAGGCTGCCTTATACCTGCTTTTTGTCTCTTTGCTCTGCTATTTATATATCTCGTTGGGATCTTTAATCACCGGCTCCACTTCAAGCCATTGACCATCTTGCAACTGTTTAAAAAAGCAGTTGTGACGCCCGGTGTGGCAGGCAATACCGCCCTTTTGCTCCACTTTCAACAAAATAACGTCATTGTCGCAGTCCAGACGGATATCCTTCAACAACTGCACATGACCGGATTCCTCGCCTTTACGCCAAAGTTTATTGCGTGAACGCGACCAGTAAATCGCCCGACCCTCTTTATGTGACAACGCCAGCGACTCGCGGTTCATCCAGGCCAGCATCAAAATCGTACCCGTTTCCGCATCCTGGGCAATGGCCGGGACCAGACCGTCATCAGTCCACTTGATTTCATCCAGCCAGCTCATAAGGCAAAAACAGGTTCGTGTTTTAACGCGGAGAACGCAGAGGCGCGGAGACGCAGAGATCTATGTATCGAAAAGTATAAAATAGTGACCATATAAATAATGTTATTTTCTCGCCTTACATGCTCATAAATAATTGAGTGTTTTTTTCACTTTGCGTCTCCGCGCCTCCGCGTCCTCTGCGTTTTTTCCAGACAATTAATAAAATCTACAACCGAACCTCGATGCCCTGTTCGGCCATGCGCTGTTTGGCCTGCTCAATGGTATATTCGCCAAAGTGGAAAATGCTGGCGGCCAGCACGGCATCCGCCTTGCCTTCTTTCACTCCGGCAACCAGATGATCCAGGTTGCCCACCCCGCCGGAGGCAATTACCGGCACTCTGACAGCCTCGCTGATGGCGCGGGTCAAGGCCAGATCGAATCCAATTTTGGTGCCGTCCCGATCCATGCTGGTCAACAGGATTTCACCGGCGCCGTAGTCTACCATTTTTATCGCCCATTCCAGCGCATCAATGCCGGTGGGTTTACGTCCGCCGTGGGTAAAAATCTCCCAGCGCGGCGTTTCGCCTTCGGCGCTGATCCGTTTGGCGTCAATCGCCACCACGATACACTGGGAACCAAATTTTGCCGCCGCCTCACGCACAAATTCCGGATTAAACACGGCAGCGGTATTAATCCCTACCTTGTCAGCACCCGCATTGAGCATGCGGCGAATGTCCTCGACCGTACGAATACCGCCACCGACGGTCAGCGGGATAAATACCTGGGCGGCCACTTCTTCCACCACATGCACCATGGTTTCCCGATTATCCGAACTGGCGGTAATATCCAGAAAAGTCAGCTCATCCGCGCCTTGCTCATCATAACGGCGCGCGATCTCCACCGGATCACCGGCATCGCGGATATCCACGAATTGTACACCCTTGACCACGCGGCCGTTGTCCACGTCGAGGCAGGGGATAATGCGTTTTGCTAATGTCATAACTTATGAGCAAAGAGAAAAGATACAGGATACAAGGGACAGTGAATTGGCCGCAGGCCAATTTGCTTTTTCTTTGCTCTTGTATCTTTGCTCTTTCATCTGCCTTTATCCAATTCATCCGCCAATTTCTGCCCTTCGGCGAAATCCAGCGTGCCTTCATAAATGGCGCGGCCGGTGATGGCCCCCATAATGCCTTCATCCGCTACTGCGCAAAGCGCGCGGATGTCGTCCATGTTGGTTATGCCACCGGAGGCGATGACCGGGATGTTAATGGCCTGCGCCAGTTTCAAGGTGGAGTCTACGTTGACCCCGGTCATCATGCCGTCTCGACCGATATCGGTATAGACTATCGCGGCCACACCATCTTGTTCAAAATGTTTAGCCATATCAATAACATCGTGTTTGGACAACTTTGACCAGCCGTCGATGGCTACCTTGCCGTCTTTGGCATCCAGGCCGACGATTACATGGCCGGGAAATTCCAGACACAGATCATTGACGAAATGCGGTGCGTTAACGGCCTTGGTGCCAATGATCACATACTCTACACCGGCGTCCAGATAGGTCTGCACGGTTTCTTCATCACGAATGCCGCCGCCGATCTGAATCGGCAAATCAGGGTACGCTGCAGCAATTTCATGCACCACCCCGGCATTGACCGGTTTACCCGCAAAGGCACCGTTGAGATCAACAATATGCAGACGCCGGGCACCGGCCTCAACCCAACGCCCGGCCATGGCGACCGGATCATCGGAAAAAATAGTTTCGTCATCCATCCGTCCCTGACGCAGGCGTACACATTTTCCATCCTTGAGATCAATGGCAGGTATTAGCAACATGGGGATTCTCTTCTTTTGTTTTCCGCGATTGCGCGGGCTTATCAAGGTTTCCAGTTCAGAAAGTTTTTATAAAGCTGCAAGCCATCATGCTGACTTTTCTCAGGATGAAACTGTACCGCAAACACGTTGTCTTTTGCCAGCGCAACGCTGAATCGACTGCCATATTCCGTCGTCGCGCTGATCAGGCTCTCTTCTGCCGGATGGACAAAATAGCTGTGTACGAAATAAAAACGTGCGTCTTGGGCGATGCCTTCCCATAAGGGGTGGGCGGCTTCCTGATGTACCTGATTCCAGCCCATGTGCGGAATTTTCAGCTTCTCACCCGTTTGAGCATCATGCAGATCGTCACCAAAATATTCGACCCGGCCTGGAAAAAGACCAAGGCAATCGGTACCGCCGTTTTCTTCGCTGAAATCCAGCATCGCCTGCATGCCGACACAGACCCCGAGCAGGGGCCGACCGGAGTCGGCCACTTCACGCACCACCTGGTCCAGATTCAGGCGCTGGATTTCCGCCATACAGTCCCGGATAGCGCCCACCCCAGGCAGCACCACCCGATCGGCCTGGAGAATTTTTTCAGCCTCAGCGGTCACGATCACCTCAGCCTGGTCACTGACATGCTCAAGGGCCTTGGCCACGGAATGCAGGTTACCCATTCCATAATCAATGACTGCAACACGATTCATCTGGTTTTTTCCGCTAATTCTGGAGAGCAAACTGAGGGGGAAACTGACTTCAGAGCTGCCCCTTGGTTGAAGGTAGAATTCCCGCCATCCGCGGATCAGGTGTCAGCGCCATGCGCAACGCCCGACCAAAAGCCTTGAACACGGTTTCAGCAATGTGGTGAGCATTATCACCCCGCAAGCTGTCGATATGTAAGGTGACCTGGGCATGATTGACAAAACCCTGAAAAAATTCCAGCAAGAGATCCACGTCAAAATGGCCAATCTGGGCACGGGGGTAGAGTACGTGGTACTCCAGCCCCGGTCGTCCAGAAAAGTCGATGACGACCCGCGCCAGAGCTTCGTCCAGCGGCACATAGGCATGGCCGTAACGATTGATACCCTTTTTATCGCCCAGGGCCTGGGAAAAAGCCTGCCCAAGCGTGATACCGATATCCTCCACCGTGTGATGGTCATCAATACGCTGATCACCCTTGGCCTTAATAGCCAGATCCAGCATGCCATGACGGGCAACCTGATCCAGCATGTGTTCCAGGAAAGGTACGCCGGTCTCAAATCGAGCGTCACCCTTGCCATCCAGATCCAGGCTGACTTCAATTTGCGTTTCCAGCGTTTCACGCGAGACAATGGCCTGACGCTTTGCCATATTGGCACTCCGATAGCGGGTTAATTTTAGTTGATTTTATCCTGCGCCTGAAAAAACAGCCACAACAACAATTCGCTAAGGATACCGCGGATTCCGCCATGGGTGGAAGACCGGGATGATTAAAATTGCAGACTAACTAGTCGTTTTTCTATTCTTGACTCTTTTCTTAAGAAACAATGACTTTTGTCAATGTTTACAGAAATAGGTATATTCCCGACTGATTTTTCACTAAGATTTCGTATACAACCGAAATTTTAAAACTACGCGGACGCGACAGGGGGCTTCTGCCATAATCCTGCTCTTGCCACAGGTGCCTGTATGCCAAAAAATAGAATTGTAAAACTCGACGAAATCCGCTCTCGCTGCCAGAGTTGCAGCCTGTTCGAGCTATGTATGCCCATGGGTCTGGCCGAAGGCGATCTCGATAAACTCGACAGCATCATCAAACGCCGCCGGCCGGTAGAAAAGGGTGAATATCTCTATCGTGTCGGCGATCCTTTTGCCTCGGTCTATGCGGTACGCTCCGGCAGCCTGAAGACCTTCACCAGCACTCGTGATGGCCGCGATCAGATCATCAGTCTGCATCTGCCCGGCGAACTCATGGGGCTGGATGCCATCAGCAGCAACCAGCACATTTGCTCGGCCATGGCGCTGGAAACCACCAGCGTCTGTGAGCTGCCCTATGAGCGGCTTGAGGCTCTGAGCCTGGAAATTCCCGGCCTACAACACCATCTGCTGTCGCTGATGAGCGAAGAAATCCGCCATGATCAGTGCCACATGACCATACTTGCGCGGCTGCCGGTAGACAACCGCCTGGCCAGTTTTCTGGTCAACCTGGCGGAACGCTATCGGACTCGCGGCTTCTCTTCAACCGAATTCAACCTCAGCATGTCGCGTAACGATATCGCCAACCTGCTGGGCATGGCGGTCGAAACCGTCAGCCGCCTGTTTACCCAGTTTCAGGAACAGGGCCTGCTGCAGGTGGAACGCAAGCACATCAAGATTCTGAACTACGACATCCTACACACCATGCATAACCGTTGCGGCGAGCTGGATGCCAATGATGAAGAAGCCGACAAGGACAACTCATCCAGCAGCAGCCCCTGATCGTGCAAGGCCACTTTTGCTCAAGCACAATCTGCGCTTGCCCCTTTGGTGTAATACGCCGCGCAGATATGTAATACTGTGCGCACCAGAAAAATAACTGCCGCCGGCAAATACCGCTATAGCGTGTAAATCATGTCCGAGTTTCCTGCAAAATTTCATATCATCAGTAGCCTGTTCGGCCTGCTGCTTTTATTCAGCAACACCAGCATCGCTGCCAGTCTCGATAATCCTAACGATCCCGGTTTTGATGATAGCCCATTGAAGGAAGATGTCGTCCTCCCGGACTGGTTCAAAATGAGCTTTCTTGAGCTCAAGGATGATTTGAGTGACGCCCGTGAAAACGGCAAAAAAGGACTGATCATCTACTTCGGCCAAAAACGCTGCCCTTATTGCAAGGCTCTGATTGAAAAAAACTGGGGCCAAAAAGACATCGTCAACTACACCCAGAAAAATTTTGACGTTATCGCCATTAACGTACGAGGACAAAAACCGGTCATCGATCTCAATGGCAAAAGCTGGACGGAAAGAAGCTTTTCCGTTGCTCAGAAAACTAATTTCACACCCTCACTAATATTCTACGACCTGCAGGGACATGAGGCTCTACGCCTACGCGGCTATCGCCCGCCCTACCAGTTTCGCGCCGCGCTTGAATATGCGGCAGATGCTCATTATCGTGAAGAATCCTTTCAGCACTATCTGGCACGCGCAGAAAAGGCTTTCCGTTATGGTAAGGACGGACTCAATGAAAATGACTTTTTTCTACCGCCACCCTACATGCTTGATCGCAGCCGCTTGGTCGCCGACCGGCCCTTACTCGTGTCCTATGAACGACCCCGCTGCCATGCCTGTGACATTCTGCACGGCGGCCCACTGAATGATCCCCGCATTGATAAACTACTGAAAAGATTCGATGTGGTACAGCTGGATATGTCCAGTGACACCCCCCTCATTACCCCGAGCGGAAAAAAAACCA
>JAADGZ010000013.1 GCA_013152045.1 Gammaproteobacteria bacterium | reverse complement strand
CCCGGCGTGCGTGGTATCTCACCCACACCCGGCGCCAACGCGCTAAACACTGGCGTGAGATGTTGTACCGCATCATCCTCACCACCTATCATCAAACAATAGCCTCGCTCCAGACCAAGCACTCCCCCGCTGGTACCGACATCCAGGTAGTAAACGCCATCTGCTTTAAGTTGCGCCCCGCGGACAATATCATCTTTGTAATAAGAGTTGCCGCCATCGATGAGTATATCGCCTGCTGCCATTTCCCCAGCCAGTGCCTTAATCACGCTATCTACGGCGGCTGCCGGTACCATAATCCAGATCGCAGCAGGTTTATCCAGCTTGGCCACAAGCTCAGCCAGGTCCTGCGCTCCAACCGCACCTTCCGTCTGCAGTGCCTTTACCACCTCCTGGTTATGGTCGAACACCACGCACTCATGACCTGCACGCAGCAGGCGGCGAACCATTGCCGCACCCATTCGACCCAAACCTACCATACCAAGTTGCATCAAACCTTCTCCTTAACTCTAAAATTTATAACCCTGACTGTTTTAATTATCGAACAGACAGCGCCGCATGAACCAATTCAGATAACTGCGCGAGAGCCGCTTCCGTATCCGTACCCAGATGGATCCGCAAAACACGTCGCCCACGCTCAGCCAATACTTGGAAATCACCTTCGGCCTGAGCCGCTTTAACGACACCAAAACTATAGCCATAACCCGGCACCGAAATATCCTCGGCATCATCACAGGTCAGTTGCAGGAATACCCCACTATTGGGACCACCTTTATACGCCTGACCAGTCGAGTGCAAAAAGCGCGGCCCAAAACCCAAACAGGTCGCCACTCGACAGCTATCACGCAACGTATGACGAATCGCTTGCAGGGTAGATGAGTAACGCTCATCGAGCTGGTTCAGATATGCCAGCAAGGCAAAATAATCTCCCGACTGAATTTGTTGCAAGTGCGCTCCCAGCCAGTCTGCTAGCGTCGCCTGCTCGCCCACCACCGCACGCAGTATCTCGGCATGTTTTGCATCCGCATACAGGCTCAGATGCGAGTCCACCGCCAACGGGGTTTGGCTCGGTAACGTTCCTGAAGTTTCATAAGCCGCCATCAAGTTGCGTGTGGCAATCTTGCTGGCTTCGACATCGGGCTGATTGAAAGCATTGATGCCGATTTCAGAACCCGCAACTGCGGTAGCAAACTGCCAGCGGAACATCTCCTGGCCCAGATCGTAGATATCGGTCACGGTAATTTGCACCACGGCCTGATCTGCCTTTTGCAGGGCTTCGACAACACGGTCCTGCTGCGCATCGGCATCCCCTTCCAGACGCAGATAGACGAATAGACGATCGTCACCACAGGCCTCTGGTACAAGCGGCAATTCACCCACCACAGGAATGATACCCTTACCCTGTTTGCCGGTAGATTCCGCCAGCAATTGTTCGAGCCAGGCACCAAGTGCAGCGATAGCAGGCGAAAGAATCAAGGTTAGCTTGTCTCGTCCCTGTAACGCCGCCTGCCCCAGCACCAGCCCAAGCAAAACACCGGGGTTTTCCCTTGCTGGCACACAGGCAGCGCAAGCTTCAACCATTTCCAAAGTACTGCTCAATAATTTGGCGACATCTACACCGGCAAAAGCTGCCGGCACGAGACCAAAGTTAGACAGCGCAGAATAACGGCCACCGATACCAGCTCGACCGTGGTAAACCCGCCGAAAACCTGTTGTAGTTGCAAATTTTTCCAGTTCCGAATCAGGATCAGTGATAACGACAAAATGCAGAGCAGCCTGTTTGTCGCCGATCTCCTCACGGATACGGTCAAAAAAATAGGCCATCAGAATATTGGGTTCCAGCGTGGTTCCTGACTTGCTGGCAACAATAACCCCGGTGCGTTGCAAATTAATAGAGGATTCTATGTGCCGAATCTGTGCCGGATCAGTAGAATCCAGTACATGCAGGCGTGGATGCTGCGGCTGTACACCGAATACCTTGCGAAACACGTCCGGTGCCAGGCTAGAGCCACCCATGCCCAGCAACAGCACATCGGTAAAATAATGACCTTGGGCAAAATGACCCAGCCGACGCAGATCACCCAGGTGCTCAAATTGTTCCTCGGCAATATCTAGCCAGTCGAGCCAGCGATTTTCATCATTATCGGTCCACAAACTAGCATCACGCGCCCACAGGCGGCCAACCTTGTCATTGTCCGTCCAGTCATCCAGCGCTCGGTTTACCGCCTGTTGTAGAGTCTCCGGCAAGTGCGCGATCTGTGAAGCAGACTTCGGAACCCGTGCGCCCTGTAGTGCCTGTTTTACGGCACCGAGTAATTTTTCATAAGCCTCAACAAATTTTTCCAGACCTTCACTTAACAGCGCATCGGTCACTTCATCCAGAGAAATGCCTTCGGTTTCCAAGGCTTGCAAAGCGGCCTGCGCCTGTTCCAGATCATCTTCCAATTGGGCTCGAGCTGAACCATGATCACGAAAAGCATCCAGGGTAGCGGGTGGCACCGTATTCACAGTATCTGGCCCAATCAAGGATTCTATATAAAGTACGTCACTATAGGCGGGGTTCTTAGTCCCGGTGCTGGCCCACAACAATCGTTGACTCGAGGCACCGTGAGCAGCAAGCGATTCCCAGCGCGGACCGCTGAACAGAACTTTATACTGCTGATAAGCGAGTTTGGCATTGGCCACGGCTGCCTTGCCCTTGAGTGCCTGCAAGCGGGCAATATCTTCCGCAGCACTGGCTGATTCGATTTTTTCATCCAGCAAATGATCCACAGTATTATCGATGCGACTGACAAACATACTCGCGACGCTGGCAATTTTTGACAGGTCCCCCCCGGATTTCTGCAGACGCTCCAGGCCACGCAGGAAAGCCTCAACGACTTGCGCATAAATTTTGCGTGAAAATAGCAGGGTGACATTGACGTTAATACCTTCGCCGAGCAAGATCTCGACTGCGCTTAAACCTGCCTCGGTCGCGGGTACTTTGATCATCAGGTTTTCACGCTCGACGGTACGCCACAGATAGCGTGCAGCCTCAATCGTTGCCTCGGTTTCATGCGCTAAGCGAGGTGAAACCTCAAGGCTCACATAACCATCCCGGCCCAGAGTTTCATGATAAATGGGATGCAGGATATCGGCGGCATAGCGAATATCATCGATGGCAATCTGTTCATACACAGACTCGGCATCAACATCGGCTACTTTTGCCTGCTCGCGGATGGTCTCGATGTAATCATTACTGCCAGCGATTGCTTTCTCAAATATAGCGGGGTTCGAGGTCACCCCTCTTATCCCGTCATTATCGATCAAGCGTTCGAGACCACCATAAACCAGCAAACTGCGGCGAATATTATCCAACCAAACGGACTGACCAGCTTGTTCAAGTTGCCTTACCGGGTTCATTGTTTCCTCCTGATGAAATGATATGTCAATACAGTGGCTGAGCATTGTCGGCTTTCGCATACAGCGAATGAACTCAACAACTGCCCAGGGTATCTACAGGCAAGCTATCGCCAAATACAGACGATGCGCCTAATCTGAAAATATGGATTATCAATATAATGCCCTGTTCAAACATTAAACCCAGGACGTATAGGAAAATAATGCGCATTCTCCCACGTTATAGCGACTACAACGGATTGAATACTCATACTTCGAGTGTGATACAGAAGAAAAGTTCCTGAGAATTTTAAGACCGCTAATCACTCAAAAGCATGAGGATATTCGCAGCATACCCAGTATTGAATAGGGACTTAGCTTGATGAGTAGAACCGAATAAAAAAGCAATAATATTTATATGAGACTTCACTGCTGCCCCGTTAATTCCCTCTCCCCATCGGGGAGAGGGAATGGTTCCGATATTAGAATGCTGTTATTTCATATCTTCAATCACTTCGATTAACTGAATGGTCTCAGAATCAGAAGCTTAGCCGATATCATCATAATGTTAACGGGACAATAGTGATGAGATTTTTTTATTTTAGGATAACAATAGTTACAGGCTGATGACTATTATTGGATGTCAGCCACGATATCAAGGGTAATATCATCGAAACGAAGTAATTTTCCGCCGTGTTTTTTGATGAAGGCTTCGGCATCCTGTTGCTTGGCAAAGGATGCAATCGTATGCCCCATTGCCCCCTTGAGTGGCTGGTTAATAACATAGTAGGCCGTGCGTGCGTCAGTGAAATAATTTGCCTGTGATGCCGGTTTCTGCCAGTCCGTCTTGCCCATATCGTGAACATAGATCTCTTTGGCTATGGTTTTCACATCCGGTTGCAGAATATAGGAAAATAGATCCCGGGTTGAACAAAACTTGAAAGCTTGAGGATTACCGCGCACATAGGCTTCCCCTTTAGGTCCGGGAAAGCGGCTAATGAACATTCCACATAGATGACACTCATCGCCGCTGTTAATATCAACGGCCGGGTTGTGGGAAGAATCCCGCTGATTTGAATTACAGGCGGAAAGAATAAAAACCAGAACAAGAAGAAAAGCTGGTTGTAAAAACTTCATAAGATGATATTCCGTAAGCATACTGCATGAAATTAGACCACACGTTTATTGAATCGCCAGGCCGCAATAAGGCAGGGAATAACGATCCAGGCCAGCAGACTCGACCAGAGCACCAATGGCTGAATCATCTGCTTGTCTGCAATTGAGGCTAGCCCAGACTGTATTTGGGTTGCTTCGAAACCGCCCAAATTTATAAGGCGGAATATATCGGTCGGATTAAGCAGCAATAACCAGCCAAATAAATCATCACCGACAGCACCACCAGTCGCCACCAGCAGGCCCAACAACAACAGATCAAAGACAAACACAAAGGCGAACCAGATGAGTAGCGCCACACCCGATGCGCGACTTTTTTCTTGTGACATCACGCTGACAAGATAAGCCAGGGCGATGAATACCCAGCCCAACAAGATGGAAGTGGCAATGAACATGGAATAGGCAACTAATAGTTCGCCCAGATCCACCTGCTCAGAGAAAACAGCTATCAATATCCCGGCCGAACCAAAACCTAATAGCGTCGACAGTGCCATCATTGCCGCGTGGCCGGCAAATTTGCCAGCCAATAGTTCACTCCGTTTCAAAGGGTAGGTTAGTAACAAGATCAAGGTACCCTGTTCTTCCTCACCCACGATACTGTCATAAGCTAGAATCAGAGCAATAAGCGGAATAAGAAAAATAGCCAGGCTTGAGAGACTAACAATGGTAGTCGAAAGAGAAGTAAAGCCGACCATCCCGGATGCCGCTGCACCAAAATAGGAAATAGCCATGGCAAAAAGCGCAAGTACCACGGTGATTCCAGCTACCCAACGGTTGCGTAGTCCATCCTTAAATTCTTTTACGGCAACCACAAAAACCTTATTCATCTTGCATTCCCCCCCTGTTTACAAGGCTCATCCGAGCCGGCAAGGGACTGAGTATTATAATGGATGTAAATCGACTCCAGCGTCGGCAGATTGATCTCGATATCCTCAATCTCGTTCTCAACAGCAAGTGCCTGCAACAGGCTAAGCTTGCGATCAACCGCAGCGGATAATATGTACTGGTGGCTATTAATCCGCTGGGTCGAAACACCCTGTGAAGAAAGCTTGTCAAGCCAGTCCTGATTGCTTATTTTTCCTCGCACATGAATGGTCATGGGCAATTGTGCCTGGTTGCGCAATTCGTCGATACTACCCTGCGCCAATATTTTACCCGCTGAAAGAATCAAAGCCCGGTCAAGATGTTCCTCGATGCCTGAGAGTACATGCGAACAAAGAATAATCGTTGTACCCTGTTGTTTGAGCCGCTCAATCTTGTCGTACAGATCGCGCGTTGCAACCGGATCAAGACCTACCGTCGGTTCATCCAGAATCAGCAACTTAGGTTGGTTTAACATGGCCTGCGCCAGACCCAGGCGTTGGCGCATACCTTTCGAATAAGTTTTGACCCGCCGGTCGGCAGCATGCAACAGACCAACTTCATCCAGTAATTGTTCCTGTTCCTGTCTACCCGCGCCCTTCAGTCGGGCAAAATACTGCAAGGTTTCCCGGCCGCTAAGTTGAGGATAAAAACTAAGGTTCTCAGGCAGGTAGCCCATCTGTTTACGCAATGCAGCCATTTTTACATCGTTGGCCGGATCATAACCAAATACCCGGACAGTACCGAAAGTCGGTCGTAATATTCCCAGTATGATCTTGATACTGGTTGTTTTTCCAGCGCCGTTATGTCCCAACAGTCCCACGACCTGACCTTGACCAATCTGCAGACTGATGTCATTCAGCGCCTGTACCTTGCCAAAGTTCATAACGACATGTTCAAAATGGATTGCTTCGACACTCATAAGGTGGACATTCTCCATACTCCAGTTTCTGAGGAAAGCGGCTGCATTAAAGGATAGCTATCAGTAATACCCGGTGACTTGAAAACCGGAAACTGCATCTGCGCCCAGCGCAGGATTTGAACCGAAGGACTGTTCATCAACAACTTTGCCAGCGGATATTTCCAGAGCAGCTTATCAACATTGTCATTCGGTTCAAATGGACGATCACCTATACCATCATCATTGCGATCCCAACCTAGATAGTTGCTCCAGTAATTACCCCGGCCATTCTTTGACCATTCCTGGCGGCGATTGGAGACATACTTGACCTGGGTATAATTATTCACAAAGGCATTGCCGTAAATATTATTATTTTCCGAGCCGGCGGTCAGATGAATACCGATATCGCTATCGGCAAATAAATTGCCTTCCAGGGTGTTGAAGACCGAGTTATAAATAAACAGTGCCTTACCTTCTGCACCCGTAATTCCGGCTCCGGAATAACCCGGTGTTACACCCTTACGCACATGTTCAACACGATTATTCTTCAGCGTACTGTAAGTGATATAGTTCATCAAAATGCCGTAATTCTGATCATTCTCAGAACGATTATTAAGCACCGTCAACGAGTTTGACTGCATCAGAGCATAACCGGTCCGGGTATTATGTGTATAGTTACCCTCGATCCGATTATGGTTTGAATACATGTAATGAATGCCATAACGCAAATCATGCAAATCATTATTTCTTAATACATTGTTATTGCTGGTATCAATATAAATCCCGTCACGCGTATGCCAGATTTCATTTTCAGCAATTTCTGCGCCTTGCACATGATAAAGGTGAATACCGTTACCCCGATCCTGAGAGCGTACGGTTGGATCAGCACTAATTTTATTACCCATTACCGTGGCATCATGAGCTGCATCCAGCCAAACACCAAAAAGATTATTCTTGAATATATTATTTTTTATCAAAATATTTTTTGCCGTTTTTTTGACAAAAATAGCCGCATTCATTTTAGTCAGGTTCATGCCTGAATTGCGCAGTAAAAAACCCTCAATCGTAACATTAGGTGCACGGACAAAAAGAATATTGCCTTTCTTGTGACCATCGAATATCGCGCCAGGTTCCGCCTTTAAGGTCAAGCTTTTATCTATGACTAGCGTGCCAGAATAAACTCCGGCAGAAAACAAAAGAACATCGTTAACTGCTGCATGTTTAACCACAGCCGCAAGATCGCTAGCGGGCGTCAGCCTGAGCTGCTTCGCTAATACGCCGGTCGCATTGATCAGCGATACAGCAAACAAAAAAAGAGTGAAAAAATGACGCATCAGTTGCGTTATGGATGCTCTACAGAAAGAAAAATATAGATCTTGATTTTCATGATCAGCGCGGAACGTTATTAAAAGAACCGGGCAACTGCAGAAGCAGTCACCCGGAACCAATCAGGCTTCGACCAGCATGCGACCACGCATTTCCATATGCAAGGCATGACAGAACCACTGGCAATAGAACCAATGCACACCCGGTTTATCTGCAACGAAGGTCACCGAGGAGGTTTCATGCGGAGAAATTTCCATCACCACACCATGATTGCTCATAGTAAAGCCATGGGTTACATCTTCAATCTGATCCAGATTGGTCACCGTTACCGTCACTTCATTTCCCTTTTTGACCGTAAAATGATCCATGCCATAGGTTGGTGCAGTTGAAGTCATATAGACATAAACCTTGTTTCCCTTGCGTATAACCTTGTTGTCTTTCTCCAGCACAATGCCGTGTTTTTTAGCTCTGACAACAGTCGATGCAAAGAGAGGATCATCACGTTTCCAGATTTTCATAGTCTTGATCTTGCTGCGATGAACCAACATGCAGTCATGGGGTTCAGCAAAGGCCGGGCCATCATGCACCAGTTTCATGGTCTCACCTGAAATATCGATCAACTGATCATTCTCAGGATGCAGAGGGCCAACTGGCAGGAACCTGTCCTTGGAGAACTTCGACAGAGAAACGAGCCATTTACCGTCTGCATCACGCGTTTCACCCATGGTTGTGTGGTTATGCCCCGGCTGATACATGACATCCAGTTTCTGACGAATGTAGTTTACCTTATCGCCCTTATAGGCTTTGATAGCATCCTCGATATTCCATTTAACAATCTGGCTATCGATAAACAGCGTGGTATAGGCATTACCCCGGCCATCGTAAGCCGTATGCAACGGCCCCAGACCCAGTTCCGGTTCACCCACCACAACATCACGCTCATCCTTTAACTTGCCCGCAAACCAGTCATCAATTTTATCAATTTCAATAATGGTTACGGTTGGTGAAAGCTTACCATTAGCGATAAAATACTTGCCATCACTGGTGGTATTCAGACCATGAGGACTCTTGGGTACGGGGATGTACATAGTATATTTCGAACCATGCCGGCCATCGATGATCGGCACTTTTGAATCACCCAGCGTGGTAAATTTTCCGGCTTTAACTGCAGCTTCGATAAGTGGAATATTAAAGACCACGGCCCAGTCACGTTCATTGCGCATCATACCGGGAAGATCGGTGGCATCTTCTGAGTTATAGCAGGTGGAACAGGCATATTTGCCTTTATAATCAGCATCGGTATTATCTAGATTACCGTCCACCAGCACCTGCCAGGCCACTTCCATTTTCTCTGCATCAATCGCATTGAACATGGTTCTGTACTTGCTCGCGTCGTTAAGGTCACGCCCGTCATTGGGTTGCGGAATACGGAATTCAGCATTGCAGAATACGTATTTGGTATGCGGTACTTTCTGCACTCGCAAACCATGAATTGCCTGCACATTGGGAACGGAAATAATCTTGTCCGTTTTCATCACGTCGCAGCGAATACGCGCAACACGGGTATTGGCCTTATCGTTGACGAAAAGGTATTTTCCATCATAACGACCATCCGTCATACTCATGTGCGGATGATGAAGATCACCGTTCGGGTAAGGGCCACCACCACCGGCCAGGACTTCCTTACTTTCGTTGGTAATCCCCCAGCCTGTAGCACTGTCAATATTGAACACCGGAATCCGCATCAATTCACGCATTGATGGAAGACCTACAATTCTGACTTCACCCGATTGGCCACCACTCCAGAAGCCGTAATATTCATCAAGCTCACCCGGAGCAACTTCGATTTTAGAATGTTTACCTTTGGCCTGAGCAACAGGAATAAAACCGGCCCCCAGACCGGTGCCGGCCAAACCGGCAAGTGCTGTGGCATTCATAAACTGACGTCTTGTCAGACCTGACTTTTCATTTTCACTATTGTCTTTCTTACTCATAGTAACCCTCCTGTTGACACAATGTATGTGCGTTTATATTTAACGACTATGTAAAACTAGTGTACTTAAATAGTTTAAGCCTTTGTTTCTGCCAACCGTTTTTTAATCTCCTGACTAACAACCACGTTCGCCTTTTCCCTTTTCTTACGTTTTTTAATCAACGGTGGACATTTGTGTTCATCAAAATAAGTGATCTGGCAATCCAGGCAATAATGGCATTCATTGGTATTGATAATGCCATTCTTGTCTATAGCACGAATTTCACATTCGTTCGCGCATATCTGACAAGGTTTGCCACATTCCTTGCGTCTTTTTAACCAGTTAAATAATTGCCATTTACCCGGAATCACCAATGCAGCACCCAGCGGACAAAGATATTTGCAATAAAACTTGCGGTTGACAATAGAAATAAATAAGAAACCTGCGGCATAAAGAACATAGCCCCAGTCACGCACAAAGTGTAGGGTAATGGCGGTCTTGAATGGCTCGATTTCCGCTAGCCGTTCAGCCTGAGACAACGATTGCAAGGAGACCGCAAACAAACCCAAAAGAATTATATACTTTAAAGCCCACATACGCTCATGCACGGCATCAGGAAATTCCCACTGACGAACATTGAAGTGCCTGGCAATCTTATTGATGAGTTCCTGCATGCCACCATAGGGACATAACCAGCCACAGAAGATCCCCCGCCCCCAGAGCAACAGACTCATGGCCACATAGGCCCAAATGATAAAGATAAGCGGATCAATGAGGAATGTTTGCCAACGAAACTCATGCATCAAGGCCTGTACAAAAGTCAGAACATTAACCACCGAAAGTTGGGCAAGGGTGTAATAACCAATAAAGAAAATCGTAAACAAGGTAAAACCGGTACGGAATCGTTCAAGGAAAACCGGGCGCTTGACCAGCATAT
>JAADGZ010000047.1:10923-11879 GCA_013152045.1 Gammaproteobacteria bacterium | reverse complement strand
GAGTCAGAGTCCGCTGTCCTGCCGTTAGACGATTCCCCAAAAACTCGGGTAAAAGATGAAAGAGAAAAGATACAGGTGACATCGCCTGTTGCTGAGCTAGTTTACTGAATTAATTTACTAATCAAGCTTTGCAACATTTTACTAATCACGACTGATTCGAGTAAGAAACTCTCCAATTGCTTCCGTTCCACCAACTCGAGCTCTTTGGCAATATAAAGCTGTGTTCTCAGCTCGCCACAAGATCCTTTCGCAATTTTCAGGAAACGCGCATATTCCTTGCTTGAATTCCGCTCGTAACCTTCTGCAATATTCGAAGGCACTGATAAAGCTGAACGGGTAATTTGATCCTTAAATCCCCAGTCTCGGCTATCTTTAAATGCCTTATAAACTTCTGCACAAAGCCGCGAACTGCGTTTCCACACCTTGAGGTCTTCGAAGGCATCCATGCCCGAGCTTGTATCCTGTATCTTTTAGCTTGTATCTGCCTTTTAGCGCTTGGAGTACTGAGGTCTCTTACGCGCTTTATGCAAGCCGACTTTCTTACGCTCGACTTCACGCGCATCGCGGGTTACATAACCGGCTTTACGCAGCGGGCTGCGCAGATCTTCGTTGTAACGAATCAGGGCGCGGGTAATACCGTGGCGAATCGCACCGGCCTGACCGTTGTTGCCGCCGCCTTTGACGAAAACCTTGACATCAAAGTTCTCCAGCATTTCGGCAAGCTGCAGCGGCTGACGAACCAGCATACGGTTGGTTTCCCGTCCGAAATACTGATCAAGCGGGCGATTATTTACGATGATGTCGCCACTGCCTGCACTCAAATAAACGCGTGCGGCGGAACTCTTGCGGCGGCCTGTACTATAGTATGTTTCTGCCATGTTGCTTCCTTAGATTTCCAGCGTTTTGGGTTGCTGAGCGGTATGCTGATGTTCAGTGCCGGCATAAACCTTGAGCTT
>JAADGZ010000047.1:0-10853 GCA_013152045.1 Gammaproteobacteria bacterium | reverse complement strand
CGTTCCGGATGCTCGGCACGCTGTTTTTCAAGCGTAATGGTCTTCAGACCGCCCGGATAGCCGGTGTGGCGATAATAATTTTTGCCTTTTTCCTTGTTGCCGGTCACTGCGACTTTTTCCGCATTGATGACAACAATATAGTCACCAGTATCCACATGAGGAGTATATTCTGGCTTGTGTTTGCCGCGCAAACGGCGGGCAATTTCGGTTGACAGACGTCCAAGAACTTTGTTCTCAGCATCGATCACATACCAGTCACGCTTGACGGTTTCTGGCTTTGCACTAAAGGTTTTCATGCTCGTTGCGCCTTAAAGATAAATCGCGTTCCAAAAAGAAGCGGAATAGTACTGAAATCGAGGCAAAGATACAAGGGAAAGATGGCAGGAAAGTGATACAGGCTCACAGGAATCCCATTTGTTTCCTCTAAAACTAATAATTTATAAGAGCTGTGTTAATTATCGGTATTTTTTGGTAAATTCCAGGCAAAAAAAATAGCGCGGAAAAGGGGGTAACCGCGCTTTAAAATAACCACCATAAGGAGGATGGAGGAGTCAAAAACAATTAATCAGTGGTTATTAATATAAGCAATTAGTAATATTCTGTCAACAATAAATGTAATTAATTTTGCCTTCATGAAAATAAGAACATTAACTACAGATGGACGGAGATACGCGGGGGGTTTACTCTGAGCTGGGTTGTCTCAGGCTCTGTCTCGGTTAAAAACCTGATTTCAAAACTTCTTTCAAAGCATTTAGCTGCCCGTGAAAAAAATGTCCAGCCGAATCCAGTGTTTTGAACTGCGGCGCAGGCTGGCGTTGCGCTGCCCATCTGGCCACGGCCGATGCGGAAACAACCTCGTCTTCGCCACCCTGAATCACCATCCAGGGCATATTAACCTCGGGTATGTGGTTAAAATCGTACATATCCACCGGTGGTGCGACCAGTACCAGCCGTTCGGCTTGCAATTGCGCTGAGGCCTTCAGCGCAATCCAGGCCCCAAAGGAAAAACCTGCTAACCACAGGGAAGAAGCCGGAGACTGCGCCTGCGCCCATTTTACAACGGCCAGTAAATCATCAGTCTCACCGATGCCATTATCAAATTCCCCGGTTGAGCGCCCCACTCCACGAAAATTGAAACGCACCGTGTGTGCACCCAATTCACGAAAACCGGCTGCCAGAATATGCACAACCTTGTTGCTCATACTGCCACCATAGACGGGGTGTGGATGGCAAATCACCGCCAGCGGAGCGGGTCGGCCTTGTTCGTCCGAATCAGCCTCCTTCAGGAGTTCAAACCGCACTTCAAGATCACCGGCCGGTCCCGGTATCAGCATTTCAGACATTATTGATTCACCAGGTTTAGTGATGGGTTTCACTTCGTTCTACCCATCCTACGGATGTAATAAATAAATTGATGGGTAGAGCGAAAGGAAACATTACACACGTAATAGTAATAAAGGTAGGATGGGTAGAACGAAGTGAAACCCATCATGTACCTTAAGCTGAATTCAGCTTAATTATTTAACTAACAGGCGTTCAACCACCTGCCCCTGCTGCAGGTGTTGTTCAATAATTTCATCAATATCTTCCTCATCGATCCAGCTGTACCAGATGCCCTGCGGGTAGATCACAACTACCGGCCCTTTATCACAACGCCCCAGACAACCGGCGCTATTGATGCGCGTGCCGCCCTCGCCCGTCAAACCCAGGACCTTGATGCGTTGTTTGGCATAGTCACGCATTTTTTGCGCGCCCAAGCGACCACAGCAAATTTCACCCGCTTCGCGCTGATTACAACAGAAAAAGACATGGTATTTGAAAAACATATTTCTCCCGCAAGATCTTAAAAACAAAATATAAATAGCCTGACAATAACGTATAATTCTACCCTGAAATTTGCCTGCTGTATTTATTTAGCCACAGGATCCCAGCCTGCTTGAATCACAACAATGACATCCTTGAACTCGCCGATCGTTGCGTAAAATGCGGCCTCTGTCTGCCCCAATGCCCCACCTACCATCTCAGCCGCAACGAAAACGAGTCCCCGCGCGGACGCATTGCCATGATTCAGGCGCTTGCCCGCAATGAACTCGAAGCGACAGATGAGACGCTCTATCAGCATCTGGACAACTGCCTGTTATGCCGCCGTTGTGAACGTGTTTGCCCCTCGGGAGTAGAATACGCCCGCATCCTGGATCTGGCTCGGCAACATATCAACCAGGCTCGTCCTCCTTCTCAATTACATAAATTTGGCCAACAACTTCTCAGTCAGCACACGCAAGCGGCATATCGAGGTCTACGTCTATATCAGAAAAGCGGGGCGGCAAAACTGCTACGCCCGGTATTGCGACAGAATAAAAAGCTGGCCTGGCTGCAAAGTCTCCTACCCCCGCTTCCTGCGCCACAAAAATTCAGACCGCATTACCCTGTCAACCATAAAGCTGCCGGGCATGTGGCGATCTTCAGCGGTTGTATGGGCAAAAATGCCGATGCACCAACCCTGGCCGCGAGCATCGACCTACTTCACGCCTTGGGCTACGAAGTAAGCCTGCCGCACGCACAAGGCTGCTGCGGTGCCTTGCAACAGCACAGCGGACAGAACCATCAATCACAGGCTCTGGCACACAACAATCTGCAGGCCTTCAGTCACGAGAACTACGATGCAGTGCTCTACCTGGCCAGCGGCTGCGGCGCACAATTAATGAATTATCCACAACTGGACTGGAACACTGTCGAACAAAAGACCCAGGCCGAGCAATTACAAGCAAAACTACAGGAGATCACGGGCTTTGTCGCAACCGCCTTAGAAAAAGCTTCGCTATCTTTCGCAGCACTGAACAAACGGGTTATCGTCCATCAACCTTGCAGCCAGCGCAATGCCCTGCGCCTGCCGGATCATGCTTCGAAGCTGCTGGCATATATACCGGACATTCATCTTTCTACACTGCCGGATGATAGCCCCTGCTGCGGTGCCGCCGGGGATTACATGCTGCGCCATCCACAACAGGCGCAGAGCCTGCGCCAGCATCTGCTGGACAAACTTCTTGCCGATAAAGTGGATATCATCGTCAGCACCAATATTGGCTGCAGCCTGTTCATTCAGACAGGACTGGAGAACAAGGCTATCCGGGTTATTCACCCCATACAATTACTCAGGGAGAAGATGCAAGAATAAAGGCCGAGATCCCTTGTATCTTGCATCTTGTATGCTTAGTCTTACCGAACTATGAATAAACGCCATTACACCCCCCTCGATCAGCTGGTAATGAATCTGGATACCGGCTTGCGTACCCTGTTTGGTAAGCCCCGGCTCACCGAACGCAGCAACCCCGCCAAGGCTTTACCTGAAACGGAACTCAGCGAAGCCGAGCGTGAGTTGGCCGGTCGCTTGATGCGTATTAATCACGCCGGCGAAGTAGCCGCACAGGGTCTTTATCAAGGACAAGCACTGACAGCGAAACAGCCCAAAGTACGCGAAAAAATGCAGCGCGCCGCTGAGGAAGAAAATGATCATCTGGACTGGTGCGAGCAACGGCTAAAAGAAATGGGCACCCATGTAAGCTACCTTAATCCGCTCTGGTACGCAGGTTCAGTGACCATCGGTGCACTGGCTGGCCTGGCGGGTAATAAATGGAGCCTGGGATTTGTAGCAGAAACTGAACATCAGGTGGTCCACCATCTGGATTCTCATCTGCAACAAATCAAACTTGATGATCAGAAAACCCGCGCTATTCTCGAACAGATGAAAACCGACGAAGGGAAGCATGCCAAGATGGCACTGGAAGCCGGTGCGATGCCTCTACCCGGACCGGTCAAAAAGCTGATGAAACTCACCTCGCAGATAATGACGCAAACGGCGTGGTGGCTATAAGACAAATTTTCCCTGCCGACACAATCAATGCTGGGCTACGTTCTTGCCCACGCAGTTTAATTTTTGCATCTTTATCTGGGTAATTTTTTTATCACATAAGGCAGCGCAACCAACGCCGAACCGACAAGAACTAAGAGGTAAACATTGGATATAAAATAGGGGAAAACAAATAAGGCAAGACCGATAAGTAATGGGACGACGGCTTTTTGCTTTTTCCCATAGGTGAAAAAACCGAGGCCGATGCCCCCGAATATAACGCCCCAGAGAAGTAGTGACGGATCATCCATTTTCTAACTTACTGCTTTTTACTCTAAAATCAATACGCTGATTCAGGTATCCGTTCCTACGCCGGAGCGTGGGAACGAAAGAACCGTGCCCACCCTACCGCTAAGTTTAGATACCGATCATAACGTAGGAATAGTTGCGCTTGGCCAATACTCATACATGAAAGCCCTACATAGCAGACTAAATAATCGGAACCTGCTGATTGTACTCGAATTCACTATCAACGACCAGAATCTATAGAGTATCAGTCAGGCTTTGTTATATCGCTCCAACCTGGGCTGTCGAAATATTGAGCAACGGCAATTTTTAAATTTGTGCACTATCACTTATGCATGGATGCAAATCATGGCATACAATCCCGTTTAAAATAAACTACTCCGCAGCAAGCTGCAGGGTATTAATTGATGGGTTTCGCTTCGCTCTACCCATCTACCGTTTTTCGCTGCAAGCAGCGGGGAATTAATCCCAACGGAGATTAAACATAGGTTTTAAGTTTTTAGTAAATTATAGAACCAATCCATATACAATCATAATAAGAATTATGACCTAGGTCATAGTCTTAAAATATTTCAGGCACGATCTTTACTAAAGTGATATGGTCCAATGCCTGTAAAAAATTTAAGGTTCTCTGACTTATAAGTAAGTTAATTTTTATCTGGAATACACCAATGAAAATATTGATAGCGGATGACCATGCATTATTTCGGCAGGGACTACTCTACACCTTGCAATCCCTGGGTGATGATGTGGAAGTAATGGAAGCTAGCAATGCCAAAGAAGTACTCGACTACGTTGAGCAATATACCGATCTGGATCTGGTCCTGATGGATCTGGATATGCCGGGTATCGATGGTTATTCCGGCCTGCTCAAGTTACGTGAAAGCCACCCGGAACTGCCTGTCGCTATTGTCACTGCCTCTGAATATGAAGCGGATATGCTGCGTATTATCGACAGTGGGGCTTCCGGCTATATTCCCAAATCGTTAACCAGCAGTGAAATGCTGGACGCACTGAAACAGATCCTGGACGGTGAGATTTTTGTTCCCGATCTATCCGCCACTAGCGGTACTTTCCAGATACGACAAATCACAGGTTCAGGTCCACTCCTGGCCAGCCTGGATAAAAGTGAAGCTGCGGCAGAAATAAAATCACGTCTGACACCACGTCAACTCGATGTGCTAAAACTAATGTGCGAAGGAATGTCCAACAAAGTCATTGCCCATAGCCTGGGTATGGCAGAAGGCACGGTGAAAATTCATGTTACTGCAATCCTTAAAGAACTGAATGCAACCAACCGCACCCAGGCCGTTATCATGGCCAAAGAAATAGGTTTTATTTCAGCCTAAACCTGATCAGACTCCTGCATCGAGTCATCCGGCTCTTCCATTTCTTCTCGCAGTTTCTGCTGATGTATATATTTCAGCAGGGCACGCAGGCGTGCAGGTTGTACGGGTTTATGCATCAAATGATAAGCATCCGCCCCCTCTTCATGTAGTTTTTTAATCGCCACATCACCGGTAATCAGCACCGCCGGAACTGAATGGCCAATAATTTCAGAAATTGACTTGATCGCATCCAGCCCAGTCTTGTTATCGCGCAGACGATAATCCGTAAGAATACAGTCCGGATCTTTGTTAAGAGCCAGGATCTTGTCACAGGCTTCCTCACCGGATTCCGCCGAAATCACTTCACACTTCCAGCCCCGCAAAAGGGCATCCAGCGCATCCAGGTTAGAACGCTCGTCATCGATGATCAGGACTTTAAGTTGATTGAGTTCCACTCCGGGTGTACGTACAACGTCTGTTTCCGGTCGGGGAATATCCTGTTTTCGACCCAACGGAACTTCAATACTAAAATCAGATCCCTTACCACGCACCGAATTTACAGACACACGGTAATCAAGTAACTGACTGATCTTGGCTACGATTGCCAACCCCAAGCCCAAGCCTTTTTCCCGATCACGCTCTGGATTACCAATTTGCACATATTCATCAAAAATGGCTTGCAAGCTGTCTCCATGGATGCCAATACCCGTGTCTTCGACACAAATAGCAATTTTGCCATTTGTCGGCTTACAATAAAGCCTAACCCTGCCCGTATCGGTATAACGCATAGCATTGGAAACAAAGTTACGAACTACCCGCTCCAGCAAAATATCGTCCGAGTAGACAATCGAATCACAACAGCTATCGACAATAAACTCCAAGCCTTTGCGTTCCGCTTCTGGCCGGTAATCATTTTCAATTTTGTCAAAAATATTCCGCAACCTGAAACTAATAATGTTTGGTTTGAGGACGCCAGAATCCAGTTTGCTGATATCCAGTAAAGCATTAAATAGATTTTCCAGGGCAGATACTGCCAACATAATCTTGTCAACGATATGTTTAACTTCAGGATATTTTATCCGGTCACAAAGCGCGCTAGAAAGCAGGGACAGGGCATGCAGAGGCTGACGCAAATCATGACTGGCGGCAGCCAGAAACTTGGACTTGGCAATATTGGCCATTTCGGCTGACTCTTTTTCCCGCGTCAGACGCTCAACCAGTTTTAGATTTTCAAATCGCAGGCGTAAGCTTTCCGTCAGCATACGATTCATACTATGACCAAACATCATAAAAATGATGATATAAACAGCAATAAGAAGACCAATACCAATATCAACAAAGTCGCCTTCAACCAGTACTCGTAACAGCAGGGGCAGGGTAATCAGCAGGAAAGAACTGAAAAATAGCCAGCGCACCATCGATAGAAAAACCAGTGAGCCAGCAGCCAGAGCCAATGGAACAATGATACCGACTGCCTGATATTGACCGCTATTGGGAATGTAAAAAATATAGGCGCCCAAGCCCCAGATAGAGACCGACAACAATGAGGGAATGGAAAACAGTCGCCACCATAGCAAGATGTTCTCAATCTGCACCTTCTTCCGATGAAAATTCCAGGCGAAAAAACCACGCACAGCATTGGCACTAAGAATAGCACCCAGCCAGATCAATAATGAAGCGTGAACATGCTGGTTCCAATAGATAGCCGTCAGCATCACGGCAGAAAAAACCGATGCCAGTATGACAGCAGGAGAATTCTTGAAGAGAGACTGTATCTGGATGTACTCCAGATTTTTATCCAGTTCCTGTATCGTCACATAACTCTACCTTGTGCTTATAGCTAAAAAACTTCATTCTACTCGCGGCCATCTCGTTAACCGCCTTTCCCCTTCGGTGAGAAGTGACGATTCCGATTGCAAAACCCGGCATCTGATATATCAAAAGCTTTGATTAACCCAATACTCACAAAATTAGAATCTTGCTAAATATCACGATTAAAATTATGCATTTTATTTATCGGCAGCTAGATCTCAGACTCAAGCTCAGAAGCCAAATTTTAAAGTAATTATGCAGATCTCCCGACCACCCTATTTCACTTCATCCAGACACCAACGAGGCGCGCACACAGCGCAACAAGTCATAATCAAACAGGCCATCAAGAGCATCATAAACTGGTTTTAATTTCGCCCGATCCTGCTCATCCAGATTTAATATCTCATCCTGAATCAACTTGATCTTTTTCTCATCAATATCGACAACCTCATTCAGAGGCAACACCCCCTGTTCAATTTTTTCTGCCAGATGAGCGTATATCGTCGATAGTTTCAGACTTCTATGTTTAGAAATATCATCAATACTCATACCCTGTTTAAATAATTTCAGGGTTTCTTCTACCGTATCACTTACCGTCAAACAACGCTTCTCTTTTTCTGCATGCGTTTGTATCACCTGCAAAAACTCATCCGCATACGCCTCCAGCTTATGCTCACCGACACCGGATATCCTGGAAAATTGTTGCCGATTCTGCGGCTGTCGTTGCAACATTTCCATTAAAGTTGCATCATGAAAAATAACATAGGGAGGAACATCTAGCTGCTCTGACAGTTTCTTTCTACAGTCACGTAAGGCTTCCCATAAATATTTGTTTGATTCATTAATTCCGGGCTTTTGTTTTCTATTCCGGGCTGTATTTTTTTCCTGCTTAAGCTCTTTTCTGAGCATCAAGGCCTGCTCGCCGCGAAGAACACTGCGACACTGCTCGGTTAAACGCAGGCCACCATGTCCCTGTATATCAACCGTCAACAAATTGCGAGCGATAAGTTGTCTGAAAATATCGCGCCATTGTCGCGCATTCAACTCGCTGCCTATTCCATAAACGCCGAGTTTGTCATGAGCAAAACTTTTAATCCGTTCATTATCTTTACCCAACAAAACATCCGATAGATAATTAACTCCGAATCGTTGCCCGGTTCGATGTACGCAGGAAAGAGCTTTTTGCGCCACCACGGTGGCGTCCCAGGTTTCCACCGGCGTCAAACAGGTATCACAATTACCGCAGGCCTGGTCAAGATGATCGCCAAAATATTTCAGCAGTGCCTGTCGCCGACAACTAGTTAGCTCGCTAAAACCCAGCATCGAATCAAGTTTGTGGCGTTCGACACGCTTATGCTTCTCATCCGCTGCCGATGATTCCATCATTTGCTTTAGGGTAATCACATCCTGCAAGCCGTACATCATCCAGGCGGTTGCCGGCAGACCATCACGCCCTGCTCGTCCGGTTTCCTGATAATAGGCTTCGATACTTTTGGGCAGATTTAGATGTGCAACAAATCGAACATCCGGTTTGTCAATCCCCATGCCGAAGGCAATGGTGGCAACGATAATAATATTGTCTTCGTTTAAAAACCGATGCTGATGGTGCTGGCGTTCAGATGCCGGCATACCCGCATGATAAGGCAATGCTTTGAGTCCTTTCTTGTTTAACCATTCAGCCGTTTGATCAACTTTGTTGCGCGACAGACAATAAACGATACCGGCATCAGTTTCATGTTCATTTAGAATAAACCGTAACAACGCATCCCGTGCATTGCCCTGATTTTGGGATAGGCGATAACAAATATTAGGCCGGTCAAAACTAGAAACATAAAGCTCTGCATGCTCCAGTCCTAGGCGCTGAATAATTTCCACGCGCGTGGTTTCATCCGCCGTTGCAGTCAAGGCAATACGCGGTACCTGGGGATAACGCTGATGTAATACGGATAGTTGAATATATTCCGGGCGAAAATCATGCCCCCACTGAGACACACAATGGGCTTCGTCAATAGCGAACAGGGCCAGCGGTGAACGATCCAGTAGGTTCAGAAATGATTCGGTCATCAATCGCTCGGGCGCGACATAGAGTAAATCCAGTTCACCCGCGCCTAATTGCTGTTCGATTTTACGCGCAGTAGCGGCATCCAACGTGGAATTGAGAAAGGCCGCCTTGACACCAAGCTGTAGCAGGGCGCTGACCTGGTCCTGCATGAGTGCAATCAATGGTGAAACAATAATCCCCACCCCAGGACGCAGCATAGCCGGGATCTGATAACACAGCGACTTACCACCACCGGTGGGCATGAGCACCACCGCATCCTCACCGTTCACCAGCCGTTGAATAATATCCTGCTGTGAATGACGAAACTCATTATAGCCAAATACAGTTTTCAGAATATTGAGTTCTTTGTTTTCTGTTGCCTTCATATTTCCATTTTCAGATATTTAATGCCCGACTACAAGCTCAGCAAGATCCCTCGCATGGGCGAAACAGTTTTCGTGGTGATTAAAAAAACTTAGAGGAAGATCGCTTATAATCTAAATAAGTGTTCCTTCTGCCGTGATTATTTTTTGCTGACTGAAAAAATAATACTTTTAATTTCAGGCAGACAGGAGCCACAATTAGTCCCTGCACGCAGGGCTTCACCTACCATTTCCACCGAGAGCAGGTTCTGTTCGCGGATACCTTTTTCCAGCGTCTTGATACCCACACCGAAACAGGCGCAAACGATTCGACCAGCATCCTGCTCAGCGTTAGCCGGGCGCCCACTTAGCAGGCTAGCACGTTCATTATCATCAAGATCTTGCTTGGCAAACAATTTTGATAGCCACTCCCGATCGGGCAAGCTTGTTTCCGGACCGATAAAAATACAGCTTTCGAGTCGACTGTTTTCAATTCGCGCTGCACGGTAACGACTCTGACTTTTGTCAAAATACTCTATCCATTCCACTTTTTCCGCCGCCTGGCATAACAGCCGGCGTGCACATCCCGCCCAGTCCTCGGGAATGCCCTTGCCCGCAATTTCATAACGCCACAGATTATTTCCCTTCGAACAGGCCCAGTAATCCAGTTGACTCATTTCCAGGCGGCGGCGCGAAAGAATAAAGCCATACCAGTTGGCGGCATAGGTTTCAATCTGCACCGGGGTATGCTTGAATTCAGGTTGCCCGGAAACAGGATCAGTCGCAGGATTGACCAGGGCGTTGACCCCAGCCTGACTGGCAAACTGATCATTCCAGTGCATGGGCATGAATACACTGCCCGCAGGTTGATCATCACCAAGTCGCGCACGTACAACAGCCTCGCCCCAACGACTACGTACTCGAAGTAGCTCACCATCACTGATGTAATGGTCTTTCGCATACCTACTATTCAGCGCGACAAAAGGTTCAAAAATATGCGCTGACAGACGGGCTGACTTGCCCGTGCGCGTCAACGTATGCCAGTGATCACGCACGCGCCCTGAATTTAGGCGCAGGGGATAATCGCTATCCGGCAGGTTTGCAGGCTCACTTGCGGTTATGGCGATAAATCGGGCCCGACCGCTGTCCGTAAAAAA
>JAADGZ010000237.1:1500-12435 GCA_013152045.1 Gammaproteobacteria bacterium | reverse complement strand
TACCATGGCCTCAGCGATTGAAGCGCTGGGTATGAGTCTGCCTTACAGCTCTTCCATTCCGGCAGTCGATCCGGGTAAGCGTGAGGAATGTCTGGCTGCAGGTCAGGCTATTCGCTACTTGCTTGAACATGACATCAAGCCCCGTGACATCATGATCCGTGAAGCGTTCGAGAATGCCCTGGTGATGGTTATCGCGCTGGGTGGTTCTACCAATGCGGTGCTGCATCTTATCGCGATGGCGCGTGCGGTGGATGTGCCGTTGACGCTTGATGATTTTCAGGCGGTTAGTGATCGGGTGCCTTTCCTGGCCGATCTCAAGCCCAGCGGCAAGTATGTCATGGAAGATTTACATAATGTTGGCGGCACCCCAGCGGTGATGAAATACCTGCTGGCTGAGGGTTTTATCAACGGTGACTGTATGACCGTAACCGGTAAAACTATTGCTGAGAATCTGGCTGAACTGCCTGGTCTGAAGCAGGGCCAGGAAGTGTTTATGCCGCTGGACAGGCCAATCAAGAAAACTGGCCATATTCAGATCCTCAAGGGCAATCTGGCGCCTGGCGGCTCGGTGGCCAAGATTACCGGCAAGGAAGGGCTGCACTTTGCTGGTCCAGCGCGGGTTTATGATTGTGAAGAAGATATGTTAGCCGGGCTTGAAAAGGGCGAAATCCAGAAAGGCGAGGTCGTTGTGATTCGTTATGAAGGTCCGAAAGGCGGCCCTGGCATGCCGGAAATGCTGACGCCGACCTCGGCTATTATGGGTGCCGGGCTGGGCAAGGACGTTGCGCTGATCACCGATGGCCGTTTTTCCGGCGGTTCGCATGGTTTCATTATCGGCCATGTGGTGCCCGAGGCGCAGGAAGGTGGGCCAATCGGCCTTATTCGCAACGGTGATATGATTACTATTAATGCCGAAACTCAATCGCTAGAGGTGGATCTCAGCGAGAAAGAAATACAACAGCGCCGCCAGGACTGGGTTATGCCACCTTACAAGGCGACCCGTGGCACTCTGTTTAAATACATTCGCTGCGTCAAGGATGCTTCAATGGGCTGTGTCACGGACGAATAGTAGGGTTTAGCCGGGATTATGGACGACTGAAATTTGACGGTTTGTTTTTATCTCGGCTAAATGCTTGTCACTAAAGGGACTGATCGTGACGTTTTTCAGACTGATTATAATCTATGCATAAATAGGTACGTACAACGCGGTCAAAACTTTGTTAAACTGTTGCCCAGTCAAAAAACACCAGATTGCAGTGATAGATTAAGGTGTATGGGGGACGGATTATGTTTATCAAGCAACAGCCTGTTGTCGGTGCCTGGTATGTTAACCGGGGCGGCAAATTGATGAAAGTGAAGCTCATGGTCTGGCATCATGAAGAAGCCGTTTCTGTCATGATTGAATATCTGGATGGTAATCGCCAGGTGCTCGATGTAGACGCATGGTATTCGCTTGAGCTGAGTCGAAATCTGCAGCAGGCCGCCAGGTCTCTGTTACAGCAATAATTCTTGATTCTAAATGCGCCTCAGCAAAAGCTGGGGCCGCTAGTCTGATCCCCTTGATTCTGTCCATTTTTTCCGCTTGATATTTTTCTCAGGATGCTCTGATCATGGCTACATGTGATCTGTCAATGTTGCAAAAAGAACTGCTTGAGTTTGCCCGCGTGCGAGATTGGGAACAATTTCATGCACCTAAAAATCTGGCCATGGCGTTATCGGTAGAAGCATCGGAGTTGCTGGAGCATTTTCAGTGGTTGACTGAACAACAGAGCAAGAGCCTAAACAGCAAAAAAAAACATGCTGTGTCACTAGAAATGGCGGATGTTTTTATCTATCTCATGCGTTTGGCCAGCGAGCTGGAGGTCGATCTTCTCGCCGCAGTGGAAGAGAAAATAAAAATCAATAACGATAAATACCCGGTCGAAAAAGTGCGCGGTAGTTCAAAAAAATACAATGAATATGACTGAAAGTGATCCCGGCTTTCAGGTTAGCAACTGATCTGCAAGCATCCTGGTTATTTCCGCTGCCGGTAATGCCGGGCTGAATACGTTTCCCTGTATATAGTGGCATTCTTTCGTTTTCAGGATATCGAGCTGGGCGTGGGTTTCTACCCCCTCGGCGATAACATTGAGCGAAAGGCTTTGGGTCATGCCGATAATGGCGGAGCAGATGGCGAGATCATCGGTATCATGGGTAATGTCGCGGATAAATGAGCGATCGATCTTGATCGTATCAATGGGAAAACGGCGTAGATAGTTGAGTGATGAATAGCCGGTGCCAAAGTCATCAATAGCAAAGCGCACCCCCAGGTTGTTCAGATTTTTCAGGGCGCTGATAATGCTGCTCGTGTTACGCATCAGCATGCTTTCGGTCAGTTCTAATTCCAGGTATTGTGGATTGACCTGGGTATCTTTGATAATGTTCTGCAAAGAAGCAATGAAGTGGTTGTTGTTGAACTGGCGGCTGGAGAGATTGACCGACATATGGACAAAGCCCATACCGGACTGGTGCCATTGGCGTGATTGTTTGCAGGCGGTTTCCAGCACCCATATACCTACAGGCTCGATTAGCCCGGTTTCTTCCAGCAGGGAAATAAAATTATTGGGCATGACCATGCCTAGCTCAGGATGTTGCCAGCGTAGCAGAGCTTCGACGCCGAAAATTTTTCCACTGCGGGCATCTACCTGGGGTTGGTAGTAAAGAATGAACTCGTTACGTTCAAGCGCATGGCGCAGGTTGTTTTCCAGACTCAAGTATTCAAAAACATGAGCCGTCATCGCTTCGGAGTAATACTGAAAATTATTTTTACCTAGTTCCTTGGCGCGGTACATGGCGATGTCGGCGTTGCGCAACAGGGTATCGGGATCTTCGCCATCATGGGGCGAGATGCTGATACCGATACTGGCGCTAATAAAAATTTCATGGCCGTTGATTTCAAATGGTATGGCCAGTGAGTTCAGTATTTTCTGCGCGATAAGTGAGAGACTGTTGTCCGAGTCAAAATCATCCAGCAGAATGACGAATTCATCACCGCCAAAGCGAGCAATGGTGTCGCCCTCCCGAATGGTTTTTTTAAAGCGTTCACTGAGTTGTTGCAATAGTTGATCGCCGGCGGTACGGCCGAGGCTGTCGTTGATGCTCTTGAATCGATCCAAATCCAGAAACAGAACTGCCACCAGTCGATGGTGGTGATGGGCCTTGGATATGGCCTGTTGCAGCCGATCCAGAAAAAGATTTCGATTGGGCAGGTTGGTCAGGCTGTCATGTTGGACCAGGTGTGTCAGCTGAATTTTGTTGCGGATGTCGTCAGAGATATCCCTGGCAGTGGCAATAAAGTGGGTGATGTCGGCATTCTTATCGACCAAGGGGGTAATGGTGATCTCAGCATGAAACATCGAGCCATCCTTGCGTTTATTCATCAGGCTGTTGCGATAGACTTTTCCTGCCAGCAGGGTGCTCCACATATGCGCGTAGAATTTTTTACTCTGCCGGTCGGAGGAAAAGAAAACTAGATTTTTTCCAATGATATCGTCAGGGCTATAGCCGGTAATTTTTTCAAATGCTGGATTGACGTATTCTATGATTCCATGCACATCACTGATGACAATAATGTCAGCGGTTTGTTCTATGACATGGCGGAGATGATTGAGCATGGTTGGCTGGCTATTTCTTGTTTTTACCGATAAGTTCAATCGGATAGCCGTCTGGATCTTCGATAAAGGCAATAATTGTATTACCAGCATTCATCGGTCCGGCCTCGCGAATGATTTTTCCAGACTTCGTTTTAATCGCATTACAGGCATCATATACATTGTCTACTTCAATAGCGATATGACCAAAGGCAGTGCCCAGCTCATAAACGTCAATATCCCAGTTATAGGTTAATTCGATCACCGTTTGTTCAGATTCAGGGCCATAACCGAGAAAGGCCAGAGTAAAGCGGCCTGTGGGATATTCTTGTTGCCGCAGTAGGTTCATTCCCATTATTTGTGTATAAAAATCAATTGAACGTTGTAGATCAATCACTCGCAGCATGGTGTGAAGTATGCGCATAATTTTTGTCCGTCCTGATAACTAGGGAGGTATGTTTGTCGCCCTGTTTGTTTTGAGGTCTAAATCGAGCCGTTAGTGCAAAATATATCATATAAGTTTGACATGATAGGCGGCTGTTTAATCGAGTAGAATTCGAATCATGTTTGAAACATTGCTACAAATGATTGCGCTGATTGCCTGTGGTGTGGGTTGGCGTTTTTTTCGTCCAGGTAAATTGAGTCCCGAACAGGTGCGGCTCGGTCTGACCGAGTCCGTTTATTATCTGTTTTTACCCGCCCTGGTGCTGCTTGTTCTGTGGCGCACTCCCATTGGGCTGGATTCGCTTAAAATTAGTCTGCTGGCCGCTAGCGGCATTATCTTTGCATTGCTGGTGAGTGGTCTGGCCTGTCGGCTGTGCAGAATGCCAGCTGGAATTTCCGGCGCCATTATACTGGCTTCCGCCTTTCCCAACGCCACATATCTGGGCCTGCCTGTTCTACAAACCACCTTCGGCGACTGGGCGCGGAGCGTGGCCATTCAATATGATCTGTTTGCCTGTACACCGCTGCTATTTACCGTTGGTGTTCTGGTTGCCGAGCACTATGGCAAGAGTGATGATGGTTCTGATGTTAGAGTTGGATTCCTGAAAAGACTGGCACGTATTCCACCGTTGTGGGCCGCCATCGTCGGCAGTGGATTGAATTTACTTTCGGTTCCCCTGGACAGCAATCTGGAAATTATTCTCAATTTGCTTGGTAATACCGTTATTCCACTGATGCTAGTGGCGCTAGGCTTGAGTCTGCAATGGCGCAGTATTTCCATCCAGCAGATCCCGCCACTGATCGTGGTTAGTGGTATTCAGTTATTGCTAACCCCGTTGCTGGTTTGGCAGCTAGCTAAAGTTTTGGGACTGGACGGTGACTTGCTGTCTGCGGTTGTCTTGGAAGCAGCCATGCCGAGTATGGTGCTGGGACTGGTATTGTGCGACCGATTTCGGTTGGACACCACGATTTATGCGCTGGCGGTCACTGTTACCACGCTGTTGTCGCTGCTGAGCTTACCGCTGTGGTTTGACCTCATTTGACGGGGGGACATCCTTGCGCAGGCTCAGATTCACCGATGCCAGTAGTCCCAGCACTACTGCAAACCAGAGTGTGGAAACCCGGCTGATAATCGGGATGACCAGTGCCAGAGAATGATCCACCCCAGCCTGACTCAGAAGCAGGTACATGATTGTTTCGGTAGCGCCAATGCCCCCTGGTATAAATGACAGGGCACCGGCCAATAGACTAATGGCGTAAATAGCCAGGCTCAGAGGCAGTGCTAAGGGCGATCCCAAGGTCGTGAGAATAAAATAAAAGGCCAGGCCTTGTATGCTCCAAGCCAATAAACCCAGTAGCAGGCCGGAATATAGACGAGGTAGCTGTAATAGCGCATGAGCCGATTCAAGCAATGCAGCCAGATAGCCCAGTATGTGTTTGAGCCACGAAATGCGCAGATTGCGACTTAGATAATAAAGAAACTGCGGCAGTTTTTTGCTGCGCAGCACAGACAGCAGGATCAATAATGTCAGTGCGGAAATAAAAACAAAATAACGATATTTGTCAAAGCTCAACAGTGCCAGCGAAGCCAGCAGGGTGACAATGATTAAATCCTGAAAGCGCTCGCAGAAAAAACTGGCGAGGCTGTGCTTAAAACTTACCCCATGATTTTTAAGGTAAAGCGAGCGAATGGTTTCACCGGCTTTGGCGGGGGTGGTGGTTAGTGCAAAGCCGGCAATATAATAATTAAGATGCAACAGGCTGGGCAGGTGATGCCCCAGACAACGAAGGTAATATTGCCAACGCAGGAAGCGTAAAAGATAGCTGGTAAATGAACAGGACAGAATCAGTAGCCAGCCCGTGCCGCCCAGCGTGGTGGCGGCATTGAGCAGACTTTGTTTGCCGGCGGCCAACGCAAAGCCCAGATAAATGATGGCACTGAATAATAGAGATAGAGACAGGCTGCGCTTTTGTTTTGCGGTTAGCCTGAGGCCGGATGGCCCTAAATTGAATCGCACTGGTTTTAAATCTGCATAGTTATGATCAGGATTTTATAATTATGCTGCAATGGCGTGATTTATGCAGCTTTTATTTGAAGCGTTTTTCAGAACGATAACGAGTCAAAATTAGGGCGGCAACGGACATGAAAAGAAAATATATTCGTCACCCTTCTGAGGTGCCGATTGAAGTTGTGCAGGAGCTGAATCCGGCAGGAAGTATCAGACCCTTACATGATATCAGTTATGGCGGGCTGTGTTTTAACTGCCAAATGCGTCTTAAAAAAGCAGATTCGGTACAGATTCGAATTAGAGCGGGCAGTTTACCTGTTGAGGTACAGGGGCAGGTGGTTTGGTGCAGAAAAAAAGATAAGCACTTTGAAGTGGGAATTACTTTTACCGGTGAAGATGAGGCCAATCGCGTGCGTATGGTGGAACAGATTTGCCAGATTGAGCAGTACCGTCATAAGGTATTGAAAACGGAAGGCCGAGTTCTCAGCAGCCAGGAGGCCGCGTTTGAATGGATAAAAAAATATGCCGCCAATTTCCCCCAATGTGCGCAGTTCAGTTTTAGCCGACGATAACGTACAATGCCTGTATTTGACGACTATTTTAGAACATAACTTTGAGGAAATCAGTACATGGCTACGCATGTAGATGAATTAACGGTTGATTATACGGAAGACGGGCAGCTTGTTTCAAAACAACTTGACAAGATCATCCTGACCAAGGGTGCCTGGTCCACTATTATGTATCGGTATCAGGATTGGGATAGAAAAAAAGAAGAATTCGGTCCAGAAAAATACAGCATTCGACGCTATCAAAAACGTAATGGTGAGTATCAACAGAAATCCAAATTTAATATTTCCAGTCGTGCCCAGGCAGAAAAAATTGTTGAAGCTCTGCAATCATGGATTGGCAAAGACGAAACTGAATAGCCCAAAACGGTTTGCAAATCGAATAGCTGGGATTTTTATCGTCATAGCTATAAAGCCAAAAGATTTTGCTGGGATATATTCCTGAGCAATCAATAAAAAGATCAGATCCTTCCAGCTTCAAACATAGTTTGACGGCAAAGCTGGTAGGTGTTTTTTATTGTACTGTAAGGCATAAGTGGAATATGAAAGGGAAAATAATGGCGTCAATTACAGCCTGTAACCCTGAGTTTTCAGTTAAAAGAGCTTGATGGATTGTAATCAATGAACAACCGTCGCCGATATTTTCTTGCCTCAATGGGCTTGCTTTCCCTGGCTGCTGTGACCGCTCCCTGGCGCAGCCTGCTGGAGGATTTGCCCGTGCCCCAGGAGCCTGCCGAAGAGGAACATCCGCATGCCAGTGAAGCCAGGCTGCGCGAATTGGATCATGCGCTAAAAGATCAACTGTATGCCGTTAGTCACTTCGATCAGGATCTAGAGCAGGATATATTTCTGCCCGTTGCAGAACAGCCTGTTTTTCAGCAAGTGTTAAGGCGTCAGAGAAAAATACAGGCACATGCAGGCTATGCAAATTTTAGTCTGATGAGTTTTGATGAAATGCTTAAATATGCACGCAGTTATTCTGTTATTGGGGCATTTTCGGCAACTGAAATCCAGTTCATGGAAAAGATTTTCTTTCATGATGCCCATGACTATGGCTTTCTGGGTGAGAAAGTAATTTCCTCATTGACGGCTAAAGTCGTGAAAAAAAATGTCATCAAGATTCAACATAGTGGAAATTATCTGTTCAAGGGAGAATCGCAGAGAGTTTTTGAACACCTGAAAAAAGATGTGGGTGAGAGCCTGGTACTTACCTCTGGTATTCGTAGCGTAGTAAAGCAAATGTATCTATTTTTGGCAAAGGCAGAAAAATGCAATGCTAATCTTTCGCGCGCTTCACGTTCTTTGGCGCCACCAGGACATTCCTATCATGCGCTGGGCGACTTTGATGTTGGCAAACGAAATCTGGGAGCTTTGAACTTTACTGCCCGATTTGCACAGACAGAGGAATACCAGAAACTGATCCACCTTGGCTATGTTTCTATACGCTACACTCAAGATAATTATTTTGGTGTACGTTACGAACCCTGGCACATAAAAGTGGTATAAAATGAAACTTATAATAAGTGTGGTTCTTTTACTATTCAGCCTGACTGCCGTTGCAAGTGCGGGATACTCATCGCATTTTGATTTTAGACTGTATAAAAAAGAAGCCGCCGAGACGGGACCAACTATTCTGATTATTGGTGGCATACAGGGGGATGAGCCAGGTGGTTTCAATGCGGCAGCCCTGTTGGCAACAGAATATACCATATCCAAAGGCAATCTTTGGGTCGTGCCAAACCTCAATTTCGAAAGTATTATTAAGCGTTCCCGTGGTATTTATGGCGACCTGAACAGGAAGTTCTCCAGCCTAGATCGGAATGATCCCGAGTATGAACTGATACAGAAAATTAAGGCCATCATTCAGGATAAACAAATAGATGTTGTTTTGAATTTGCATGATGGCAGCGGTTTTTACCGCAAAAAATATATTGATCGACTACATGGTCCGCAACGCTGGGGGCAGAGCATCATCATTGATCAGGAAACCATCAAAACACAGCGTTACGGTAAACTGATGGCCTTGGCAAAAGATGTCAGAGAAACCGTCAATGCAGTGATTAAGGATAAGGGCGCACGTTACCATGTCCGCAATACCCGTACTCGTGAAGGTGATGCGGAAATGGAAAAAACGCTGACCTACTTTTCCATTCGCAATCAGAAGCCAGCCTTTGGCCTGGAAGTTAGCAAGGAATACCTGACGCATGAACGAGTCTATTACCACCTGTTGCTGGTGGAATCCTTCATGCATAAACTGGGGATTAAATTTAAACGCAGTTTTGCCTTGCAAAAAGCAGCCGTCAAAGACAAGATTGATAATCATGTTAAGCTGTCAATTAATGATGGGAAAATTTATCTGGATGTCGCTAATGCCCGGCGGCGACTGACCTATGTGCCTTTAAAAAAATCAGCACCAGTAGATCTTGATTCTAATAGTCCTTTGATGGCAATTATTGATGACCGCAATGGATATAAAGTCAGATACGGTAATCGCCACGTTACTTATCTGCAACCACAATATTTTGACTATGATTCAAGCCTTGAGAAAGTGAGTATCGAAGTTGACGGCCAGATGCAAATGGTTGCTCTGGGAAGTATAGTGGAAATTAACAATAGTCTTTTGGTTGATCCGTTGCCGGGCTATCGTGCAAATATCATTGGTTTTAAAAAGCCAGGCTTGAAGAATGAAGTGGGTGTATTGATTAGACGCAATGATATTGCCTCACGCTTTTCAGTCGATCGCAAGGCGAGACTGTTCCGGCTTGAATTTTATAAAGATAATAAATATTGTGGTATGTTGTTGTTAAGCTTTAACAGGAAAGAAGCGACAAAAATATCTAGTCTCTCCACGGGTATCAGGGTTTCTTCACCCTGAAAAACAATCAAGCATACACAAATTTAATTTATTTATGTCGTTAAATTATAAAACCCCCGATTATTTTCGTGATTTCGAATGTTTAGGTAGTGACTGTCCTGATACCTGCTGTCAGCATTGGGAAGTAAAACTGGACCGTTCGCATTATCATCTGTTGCAGGAAAAGATGTTACAGGATGAAACTGAGAAAGGACTATTTGAAAATTATATTGATGTAAATGAGCAACCGGTAACGGGCGATCATGATTATGCCTTCATTCGTATGAACAATGAAGGCAGCTGTCCGATGTTAAGCAAAAACAAACTATGTAGTTTGCATGACCGCTATGGTATTGAACCGCTAGGGGATGTTTGCGCTTTTTATCCACGGGTTATTTCTCGTTGTGGCGCTGATATGGAATTAAGCGGAGCTTTGTCCTGTCCACAGGTGGCACGCCTGTGCCTGTTGAGCAAACGGCCATTTAAGCTTAGCCGTTTCAATGTTTCGCAATTGCCAAGATCAAAAGATTACCCCATTCAGCGAGAATTATCGCAAAATCCGTTTGATTATTACGCCGATAATTTTCGCCTGGTGCGGCAGAAACTACTTGAATTGGCGGTGTATGAGGACTTTTCTCTGAATGTTCGTCTCTATGCCTTAGCTGAACTGGGACAACGGATTTCGTTGTACTACCATCGAGACTGTAAAGCAGTCGATAGCAAAAGACTGGGAAAGGATTTGCAGCAGGTAATGGATAAAGGAAATTTGAATAATATCCAGAATTATCTGGCCCAGGATGATTCAGTCAACCTGTTTGCGATGCTGGTAGTTCGCGCTGTTCTGGAAATAAAAATTACTCAATTTCCAGATGAAAAATTAAGTCAGATAGCGAAAAAAACTTTTGCAAGCTCGGGTATGGATTCAGAGAGCAGTATATCGGATCTCCCGATTGAAGATGTACAGAAGGCTTATGACAAACTGCGTCAGCGTGTAAGTCCGGCTATGAATAAAAAAATAGATCGCTATTTTACCCGTTATTTATGCAATTGCCTGTTTAGAGAATGGTATTTTACTATGCCAGATACCTTTACTTATATGCAGATGTTATTTATCCGGATGGCGATGCTGCGATTTCTTTTTTACAGCGAACCACGTTTGTTACCTTTGCTCAAGCAATACGAACAGGCTGATAGGGACGAGCGGTCACAGCTACAGACTGAGCTTGACTCATTGGCGATTAATCTGGTTTATAATTTTGCCCGTGCGGTTGATCAAAATATGTCTTTCTTACAGCTGGTTTATACCGCTGTGAGTGAACAGGATATGTTTAATTTTGACTACTCGCTGGCCTTTGTGAAGTTCTAAAGGACGGCAGGAATATGCTTGGAAAGCGAGCATGGCCACAATTTTTACTGCATTTTATGCTATGCAA
>JAADGZ010000237.1:0-1439 GCA_013152045.1 Gammaproteobacteria bacterium | reverse complement strand
CATTATATTTTTAAGCATTACAAATCAATGGCTTATATTTTTCAGGCGGTTTCTGGGAGTCGCTGTTCTTAATATTTCCATAACCCGGTCAAACGCACAGTTGTGGTCATTATTGTGGGTTACTTGTTAAAATAGTAAGTAGGGTAATATTTTTTACAGGCTCAATTTAACTGGATGGATCCCCGAGATAATGTATTACGATTTTTTTAATTTGAATGAACATCCATTTCGACTGACTACCGATCCCAGGTTTTTATTTCTGAGTAGTAGTCATTCCCGCGCCAGATCATATATGGAATATGCTGTACGCAATCATGATAAATTATTTATTCTTTCTGGCGAAATCGGCTCGGGAAAATCGCTGGTTATTCAGGATCTGCTTAGCAATCTGAATGACAATACGCTGGCGTTTAGGATTCATCAAACCTTATTGACCAACATTGAATTTTTACAAATGTTACTGCGTGAGTTTGGTATAAAGTCTTTTCATGATCGCAAAGTGGAGCTACTGGATCAGATTTACACTTTTTTAGTGGAACAGCATAGAAATAACAAACAGATTATTCTGATAGTCGATGAAGCTCAGAATCTTGCCCCTGATGTTATGGAGGAAATTCGTCTTTTACTTGAATTTGAAAGAGATGGTGAAAATCTGTTGAACCTGTTTCTAGTCGGGCAACCGGGACTCAATCATATCATTGACCAGCCAGAGCTGGAACAGCTGCGTCAGCGTGCCCGTCTGCGTTATCATCTTGATGCGCTAGGTGAAGATGATCTCGAAAATTATATCCAGCATCGGCTGAAGGTGGCGGGTGAAAATCACCGGGTTTCCATTGATAGTGATGTTTTTCCGCTGATTTATGAATATACGGGTGGGCGTCCGCGGCTGATCAATATTCTCATGGATCATGCGCTTACCTGTGCCTTTGTTAACAGTAATGAACTGATCAGTCAGGGTATTATTCTGATTTCGATTGATGAATTGAATTGGCAGCCATTTTCCCAAGCATTAGACAAGATCCCCGTTTTAATTGAAAATAAAAATACGCAAATTATTACTAACGAAAAGCCTAACGTTATTGCTAGCCGAAAAATCATAGTGCACAAGAATGGTCGTTTTATTGGTGAATATCCATTAAATAAGCAATGCTTTAATATCGGTCGGCATAGTGATAATGATATTGTTTTGAAGGAACCCCGTATAAGCCGGTTGCATGCCCAGATTATCCTGAATGACAATGAAATTTTCATTCAGGATATGGATAGCAAGAATGGCACCTTCAATGGGGCAGAACGAATTGATCTGCATGCCCTGCAACTGGGCGATGTTATTAGCATTGCTTCCTACGAGTTAACTTTTAGCCCTATGCAGGAAGTAGAGCGGGAAGAGATTACCGAGTCGATTAATATTTTGCAGTATCCATTCCAGTCCAAGCATA